>DASWQD010000045.1:0-5576 GCA_036398255.1 Gemmatimonadaceae bacterium
GAGCTCGAAGGAGGTATCGACCTTCAGCTTTTCGGAAGCCTTGCCGACTTGAGCGTGACCGGATACAACTCGAAAACCGTTGGCGTCATTCTCCTCACACCGGCCGCGCCGTCGACCGGGTACCTGCAGCAGGCGTCGAACGCTGGACGGATTTCCAACAAGGGCATAGAGGTTTCGCTGAACCTGCGTCCGATCGCCCGCCCGAATTTCGCGTGGGACGTCGGACTTCAGTGGGGCAAGAACAAGAACGAAGTCACTGATCTCCTCGGCATCGATGCAGTCGATCTTCCAACCGGAGGATACTTCACCGGCGCTGTCGGCTCGGCGGTCAAGGGCTCACGTGTCGGAGTGATTCGCGGTCAGGACTTCGCTCGCTGCGGTCGCGGTGTCATCCTCGAAGACGGCACCAATGTCGACGCAGCATGCGGAAGCGCGCCAAAGGGCGCCCTTTACATTGGCGCCGATGGATTCCCCGCAGTCGATGGAACCATTCGCGTGATCGCCGACGGCAACCCGGACTGGACCGGCAGCGTGAGAAGCTCAGTGAATCTCATGCGGAGACTTACGCTCTCGGCTCTGCTCGACGTGAAGCACGGCGGCCAGAACTGGAACGGCACCAAGGGAGCGCTGTACAACTTCGGAACGCACAAGGACACCGAGTTCCGGAACGTCGACGTAGTGTTTGGAACGAACTACATGCCGGCCAAGCCAAACGGTTCCGGCGCGGTGGCGGGACCTGGCGTTGGAAAGACTGTCAAGATCAATCAGGGCTGGTATCAGGGCGACGGCTCCGGCTTCGGCGCGGTCTCGGCGCAGTTCATCGAGGATGCCGGATATGCCAAGCTCCGCGAAGTCTCCATCGGATACACACTCGAGAGCGCAGGACTCACCCGCCTGACCAGTTTCAGCAGCATCGATCTGCGTCTGGCAGGCCGCAACCTCAAGACGTGGACCGACTACACGGGCGTGGATCCGGAGACGAACCTTGGAGGTGCCGAGGTAGCGATACGCGGCATCGAGTACTTCAACAATCCGCAGAGCAAGTCCTTCGTGTTCTCCATCGGACTCAACCGTTAAGGCCGGGATACATACATGAAAAACATTCTCAGACCGGCGGTTGTCGTGGCGTTCCTCGCCGCAGGAGCGACCGCCTGCTCAGACTATCTTTCGGGTCCAAAGCTCGACGAGAACCCGAATCTCGCCACCACCGTGAGAACGCCTGACCAGTACTTCATCGGGGTTCAGGCAGCGACATGGGCGGTGCAGGAAGGAGCGCTTGCGCGCACCGCCGGTATCTGGACGCAGCATCTCGCCGGTGTCGATCGCCAGTACAGCTCCACCGACATCTATTCTGTCGGTGAGGATGACTATTCCAGCGACTGGAATTTCATCTTTGCTCAGGGCGGATTGATCGACATTCGGAAGCTCCGTGAGGCAGTCGAGAAGGTCGGCGACAGAAGATACCTCGGCATTGCCAAGATCTACGAGGCACTCGAGATAGGAACGGCGGCTTCGATATGGGGAGACATTCCTTACAGCGAAGCAAACAATCCCGACATCGCCAACCCGAAGCTTGACAAGCAGCTCGACGTGTACGCCGCCCTCCAGACGCTGCTCACATCTGCGATCGCCGACCTGTCGGCGGGCGCAGGAGCGGGACCGGGAGCTGCCGACCTGGTGTTCGGAGGCAACGCGGCAAGATGGATCGCCGTCGCGCACACGCTGAGGGCGCGCTTCTACATGCATACCGCGGAAGCCACTCCGGCGGCCTATGCGCTTGCAAACGCCGCTGCCAAGCAGGGTATCTCCTCCGCCGCGGGAGACTACCTGACGTATCACAGCGCACTGCCGACCGAGTGGAATATCTGGTCGCAGTTCGACTACGTCGTGCGTGATACTTACATGCGCGCCGGCAAGGCGCTGATCGACACGCTCAAGGCTCGTGGCGATGTGCGGCTGAACGCCGGTTGCGCAAGCGGCGCAAACTGGTGCGCGGCATACTATAACGGGACGGTTGGATCAGCCCCCGGACAGAATCTTGGCAGCGCTGCCGACTTCAGTGACATTCGTCTCTTTGGTCCCACAGAAAGCTTTGATTTCAGACAGCCGATCATCACGTGGGCGGAAACACAGCTTATTATCGCTGAGACCGCATTCCGCGCCGGGAATACCGGCGAGGCGCTCACCGCGATCAATAATGTACGGGTCGCGGCCGGCAATGCTCCGCTGGGATCAGTCACGCTGGCCCAGATCGGTGTCGAAAAATGGATCGCAAACTTTCAGAACATCGAAGCCTGGAATGACTACAAGCGCACCTGCCTCCCAAGGCTGACTCCCGCACCGGGCAAGTCTGCGATACCGGGCAGGCTGCTCTATGCCTTCTCGGAACGGAACGCAAACGAGAACATTCCTGATCCGTCGGCCCAGCCGACACGTAATCAGAACGATCCGAATGCCTGCACCTGAGCCCGATCTCCTGGCGCGCGGCTAGCCGTGCGCCAGGAATCGCCGGAGGAAAGGTTTGGCACGGGCCCGGTTTCCCTTTGGGAGACCGGGCTCACTTTCTTCACCCCGTGCACTCTCATATCTTGTTGATATGGTAGCGCGCCAATTCTCGGGATTGCTCGTTCTCACGCTCATGGGATGTTATCAAACCGTGCCAGTGGCTTCGTCAGCGCCGCGAGCCGGAAGTGAGATCGAAATTCGGCTCACGGACAACGGCAGCGCGTCGTTGAGAGAGCTTGTCGGCGCGGGCGTTACGACTGTTCGCGGTAACTATCAGGGCAGCTCGGCCGATACGCTCCGGCTCAACGTCCTTGGCGTGACACGCCGAAATGGAAGCGAGGATTTCTGGAAGGGTGAGCCGGTAGGGTTGCTCAAGGCCGACATCGCCACGCTCGGTGAGCGAAAACTGTCTCGCGCAAGAACCGGCGCAGTGGTCGCAGTTGGAGCTATCGCCTTGTCTCTGATCAAGCTTGGATTCGAAGGCAAGACGAACACGACTGGAACGCCGCGGCCAATTCCTTCAGGTCAGTAGGAAACCTACCAGATAGCGACGCTCGAGCGCTTCAGGTCACTCTCGAGCGTCCATGCGATTCTCATTCCGCGCTGGACCACGATAACCTCGCTGAGAAACGGCTCGGGATTCCCGACAGCGTGGGCGAGCAACCTGATCTGTCCGTGATGACGCAGCGCGAACTCCGGGATCAGCGCCGATGCATTTTTTGCCGCTGTCACCGTAACAATCCGAGTGCGCTGTCCGCCGTGCACCACGAAGACGACCACATCGAGCCAGTTGTGATTCTCGACTGACAGCTCGATCGGTTCTAGGCTCATCGAGACCTCGGGAAGCGACGAAAGGTCAGAGCTCGTGCGCTTCGCGCAGCCGGCGATGATCAGCACGCTGAACGAAAGCAGTATCATTCGCAAACTCATCGTGCCGTCCCCGTTGATCCAGTCGGAATAATAGAAAAAGGACCGGGGCCTGGTAAGTCACCGGATCCCGTCAGGCAGGGACCAGGGTCTCAACCAGCTCCACGGATTTGTCCGCCGCGCCTATCCCGGCTTCCACTACCCGTCGTGCGCCGGCGCTCGCCCGCTGGTGCACGGCAGGATTCCTGAACCACGCGAGCAGCCGCGCGGATATGTCACCCGGTCCCGGACATCTCACGGCGCCTCCACCCGCGACGAGCAGTCGCGCATCGCGATTGTCGGCATGCATCGGCCCAATCAATACCGGGACGCCGAACGCCGCAGGCTCGAGCATCGAGTGCAGCCCGGCGCTGTGAAACCCGCCGCCGACATACGCGGCATCGGCGAGCGCGTAGATGTATCCGAGAATCCCGTACTGGTCCACCAGCACCACGTCGGTGGAGGGTGACGACGCATCGCTCGTGCGTGACAGCGTCAGCGAGTTGTCGCGCGCCCACCTCTCGACTGCATTCAGGTGATCCGTCGACAGCTCATGCGGGGCGATGATCATCCTGACGGAATCGATCTGATTCTTCACCTGGATCCACGCTGGAAAGAGTCGCTCCTCATCCGACGGCCAGGTGGACCCTGCGACGAGGGTGGGGCGCGAATCGCGAAATCGCGCCGCAAGCGAATCGCGCGTGGTGCTCGGCGCGGTTGCTCTCGCCCACACCTGATCGTATCGCGTGTCACCCGTGACGGTCATCGTCTCGCCACGAACTCCCATTGCGAGCAGTCGCTCCGCATCGGATGGCGAGATCGCACCGACGACATCGAGCGAAGCATACGCTTCGCCGAGGGCGAGGCGCGCGATTCCCGAGCGGCGGCGCGACGATTCGGGGACTGTCGCACTCAGAAGTCCGAGCTTCACTCCCCGCGCCACGGCGTTCGAGACGAGCGTCGGCCAGACATCGAGCTTGCTGAAAACAATCGCGGTAGGGCGAATGGTGTCGAGCACCCGAGCGGTGTCTTCGGGCTGGTCGAACGGCAGATAGTCGAAGAAGTCAGCACCGACAGTCTTTGCAAACCTCTCCGCGCTCGGCGAGAAAAAAGTGTAGACGAGCTGAACGTCCTGATGCCTGGAGCGAAAGCGCTGAATCACCGGAAGGGCTTGAAGTCCTTCGCCGACGGAAGGCGCATGAACCCAGAGCAGGGGCCGCGATACATCCCGGTTCGCCCCTGCCCAGATCTCGTAGCGAGCAATGAGACCTCTCCGTGCAGCAAGCGCCTTGAGGAGCTTCGAATCGCCGGCTGGCGCCATCTTGACCGCCAGGCGCGTGAGTGCACCGGCGGCGGCGTAAGGAATGCGAACGAGCGGATGCATTAGCTCGTCTGCCGCCGTTGGTTGATCAACGCGCTGGCGCGGATCCGCTCAGTGCGATCGCCGAGTCGATGATTGGCTTGAGCTCGGAGAAGGGTCCGGTGCCGGCGACGACGTGCCGGCCGATCAGGAACGTCGGGGTCGATTGTACTCCTGCGCGCGCGGCTCGGTCGCGATCGGCAAATATGAGCGACAGCGTCTTGTCCTGAGCGACGCAGCTGTTCCAGTCCGCGAAGTTCACGCCGACGGCGCGCGCGATAGAATCGAGCACCGGGCGCATGTCGGGCATCTTTGCCCATCTCGACTGCGTCTCGAAGAGGGCATCGTGATACTGCCAGAACTTGTTCTGCGCGCTCGCGCACATCGCGCCCTGCGCCGCAGGCACCGCGTTCAAGTGCTGACCGAGCGGGAAATTGATGTACGCAACCTTTACCTTCCCGCTGCGTACGTACTGGTCGACGAGCTGTCTATATGATTCGGCGTGCCAGCGTTTGCAGAACGGACACTGAAAGTCGCTCGCGATGATGACCCATGTTTTGGCTGCGCTGTCGCCGGCAATTCGTCCCTTGTCGGCTGCGGCAACGAGCGGATCGTTGGTTCCCGATTCGGTCGTCTTGCTGGCTGATTTTTGCGGAGCCGATTCGTCGGAGCGCGGAGTGGAGCTCGCCGAGTTGCACGACGCTACGAACAGGCCCGCGGCAAGCGCGGCACCAAAGTTGACTAGTTGTTTGAGCATTGGCTAAATAGGTGGCGGCGGCCACGTTGAAATCAAGGGCGGAGGAAC
>DASWQD010000046.1:0-4604 GCA_036398255.1 Gemmatimonadaceae bacterium
GGCCGGCACTTCAGTTTCACCGCCGAGAGCGCCGAGAGCGCCGAGGCCGCCGAGAACTTCGTTTTTTTGTTTTCAACACAACAAGTTCACTGGATTTCTCGGCGGCCTCGGCGCTCTCGGCGGTTAAGCGCTTTCTTTCTAAACTCTCCCTATCGCGCGGAGCCTCCTCCGCATGCGCCGAGGCAGGAAGAATACGCACGCCGCGACGATCTTCTCGAGATTGGAAGTCGAAAGCTCGGCAGGATCGCCTGGCCAGTAGGCCTGCACCACCGCGCGACCCGCATTCGCGATGAGCCGCTGCAGCGAGAGAATCAGGAGGAACACATCGTCGACTTCACCGAGGAACGGAATGAAGTCCGGAATGATGTCGACGGGAAGGAGGATGTACGCAATCGCTCCCGCGACAACGAGCTTGTCTACTGCATTCACGCGGCTGTCGGTGACGAGGCCATAGAGAAGACGCAGGAAGTTCGGGATCTCGCTGATCGTCCCCATCACGGTTTTCTTCGCGCCGGTGCGGGGAGAGCTCGAAACCTCCACGTCGGGCGGCAGCGAGCGAGCGCGCCTTCCGCTCGGTGAAGTGCTGCGTCTCTTGGCTGTCGTCACGTCGCCTTGTCTCCGTCGGTATGGGGCAGCTTGCTGCCCAGCTCATGCGGGCCACCGCGCGGAATGTCGGTTGGTGTCTCCGGCTGCGCCGGATCGGCAGCGCCACTTGACGCTGTGCCCATCAGCCCCGTTGCAACAGACTTGCCAGCAGCCGCCACCTCGGAGATCGCACCGACCGCCTTGTTCATGATGTTCATCGTTCCGGAGATTGCTGTCGCCGAGACCTTCCCCGCCCTCAGCGTGCTCTCCACTCCCTCCGCAAAACTGCGAATCGCATTCGGCGCAGGTGCCGATTTCGGCGCGTACTTCGACTCGAGAAAATCGATGTAGTCGATCACCTGGTTGAGCCTTTCGTCAGGCATCAGCTCCAGCTTGCGCATCAGCCTGTCGCGCAGAATGTCGTTCATCCGATGTCTCCTTTCATCCGCGCCAGCGCGCGCGACGCCCGCGGGCGTCGATGTGCACGTACGTGGTGCGGCTGTGCCCGCTCGTGTAGATCCCAAGTCCCCCTACGAGATCGGGATGCTTGAGTTCCACGATCTCGACCGCGAGTCCGACCATGCGGCTGTCGATCGAAGTGTACCTGCCGTCGCCGTTCGCGTCGATCGCGACGTCGGCTGCATCACCATACTGATGCTGGCTGTCCTTCGCTGCGCGCCTGATGCGACGATTGTGATCGGGCGCGCGGAATCCCGAGTGAACGTCGAGCGCAAGCTGAACGCTTTCCGTCGTTCCGCCGTGCCAGCGCGCAAGCTCCGAAATGACGAGCTCGATCTTGTCGAGGAGGCGCGGGCTCACCGCGGCGTAGCGGGGCCACGTCTCCTGGCTGTCATGATTGAGGAAGTCTCCGACCTTGAGGTGCGTGCTTATCGGGAGATCGACATCGCGCTCGGTAATCTCGAGAAAGCCTTCGGGCGGCTGCTGCTTTCCGGCGATCCGCTCCGCGAGATAGGTGCCGATGCGGTATCCGTTCAGCATCGCGCCTTCCTTCTCGCCGAACGGGACGAGCACCGCGACAGTCAATCCTTCCACGATTCGCCGCTTGCCGTCACGCACGAGGGCGAGACGATAGAAGCCGGCCGTCGAGGGAACGAAGACATTCGCCCCGTTCAACGCGATCGGAGTGGTCACATTGGCCGTGTCGCCAACGCGGACCCAGCTGTAACCGAGATGGGTTGGATCCCCATGGACGTCGAGCGGATACACGATAAGCTCGCCGGGCATCGCGAACTTGAGAAGCACTCCCCCGCTCTCGCCAAACGCTGTCGCGGAAGGCGCCGCAACAGGCAGGCTGCGCGAGAGGAACGACCCGAACGGCTTCTCACCGAACGCCGATGGAGCGTTGAACTGAAGAGCGCCCACCGTCGCAACAACAATCAGCCCCAGCGTGACGATCAACGCGGGGCGTTTATGGCGATACGGAAAGACGTCCGGCAGCGTGAGCCGCCGGTCGGTGGTCGGTGAATCCATGCTCACAACCTAGTATTGAACCGCGTCCTGAACAATCACAAATCTGATTGGGTTTTCAGCGGGTATTTCTGAATCAATAGATGTAGACCGGCGTGCCCACCGGAACCATTTCGTAGAGCTTCTCGATATCCTCGTTCCGGAGTCTGACGCAGCCGTGGCTTACCGAGCGCCCGATGGTCTCCGGCGCGTTGGTCCCATGGATCCCGTAGCCGTCCCCGAGCACGAGCCGTCGCGTACCGAGTACCCCTTTGTAGCGACGCTGGTTCACCCCATAGGGAGGAATGATGATGTTCCCGTTGACCACGATCTCGCGGCCGTCGGTGGCCTCGAGCGGTTCTTCCCTTCCGTCTGGATAGCGCTTCACGACTTCCGATCCTCTCACCGCGACGACAGCGCCGCCGCCGGCCGGGATCACGGTCGATCGGGTCATGTGCGCGACTCCAAGTCCGCGCTTGATCGCCTGCTCCTGGAAATGCCAGTCCGGTGGAACCCATGCCGGATCGATCTCTTTCTCCTCGACGAAGAGGCGGCCGCGCGGAGTCTCGAACTTGTACTGCCGTCCACCCGCGCTCGCCACGAGAGTTTTCCCGCTTCCAGTCGCTACCTGCGTGTTGAACAACACTTCGTTCCCGCGCTTGTACCACAACTGATTCTCGGCGATGCTGACGACGATGTACGGCCGATCGGTCGCGACAGTCTGCGTGTTCGAGACGAGCCTCTTCAGGCTGTCCTCCGTCGTGCCGAGCTTTGCTTTCACTTCCTCCAGCACGCCGAGGTTGTCGTTGAACACCATCCGGTTCACGTCGCGCTCATAGCGAAGAACCGCTGTCTTGTTGACGAGCGCTGCGCTGGCAGTCGCGGCGAGCCCGAACGCGAGGAGAGTTCCCCACACCCACTTTCCGCCGTCAGCTATCGAGTCGATGAATTTCATTTGCTCTGCTTCAATAGAAATAGACTGGCATGCCGAGCTGGAGGTTCGGCAATATCGCTTTCAGGTCCGTCTTCGAGATGCGAACGTTGCCGGGAGATATCGGCGCCGGATCCTGCGCCGGCGACGCAGCGTCGGTAGATCCGATCACCGTTCCTCCTTCGAGCGTGACGCGATCGCTGTCGATACGGGCAACCGAAGTCTCACCGCGCGGCACGACGACAGGAATCGAATCCGGACCTACCTTCGCTTCGGGACCGAACGCGACCGCCATCTCGCGAAGCACGGCGCCCTCCCGCTCGAGATACATCTTGCCGCTGTCGAGTGCGACCGAGAGGTGCAGCGTTTTCTCCAGCTTGGCCTGGCGTCGCGCCAGCTCGATCGCAATTCTCGTCTTGTTCTGCTCGGCGGCGACGATCGCGTCCGTCTGCGCTCGCTCCTGGTCGCTCATGCTCGCGCGAAGCCGCGCCACCTCGGCGGTGTATGCACGCCGCTTCATGATGAGAAGTCCGTCGATGGCAAGCATTGCCAGCACGGCGATGATGAGCGTGAAAACGAATCCGGGATAGTTCTTCCGGAATTCCCTCCACCCTCCGCGCCTGCGATCGCCGGTGCGGCCTCCCGCCGGATCGCGGCGGTCGCCAGGATCGGGGTCCTGAACTATTTGTATGTCGGGGGCCATCTATCGCCTTGAAAGACTTTGAAGATCGAGAATGGGAACTCCCGCGGGCTCGCTCTTTCCATTCCGCACGCGGGCGGTGACGGTGATCTGCGCGAGCGGCGGAAGGCTGCGTGCCGTCGGAAGAAGTGTCGCCGGAACTACGAGGTATACCAGTGTCTTCTCCACACCGGGACCGAGTGCGAGGAGATAAGTCTCGCCCGGCTCGAGTCCCGTGCGCAAAGCGTCCGCGGTTTGAAGAGCGACAGCTTCGACCTGCCACTGCACCAGCTTGCCCTGTGATCCGGCGGGATCGCTTCTGATATCTGCTGCGCTCAGTGGCCGGAGAGTGCTGTCAGCGACGGTCAGGTCGGTGTCGCGCACCCAGCCCTCGAGCCTGACTCTGACCCATTCGCGATCGCGCGCGAGAACTTCCACTGTCGCGCCTTTAGCAAGCTGTCCCACCGCCGGTGTCACCGCGGCACCGGCACTCGGAGCAGTGCGGATGGGAGTCGATTTTGTCGCCACGTGAGGCGCGGCTTCCTGCGCCGACAGGGTGCCGGCAGCGATCGTGAGGAGAATGATTACGGCGCTTCGCATCGCTGTTGGGAAGATTCTGGCAGGGTAAATTTCGTCCTTCGGGTTTCTAACGTACACTCTTACACCAAACCGGCAAATATGGCCGCTGACAAGTCGCGCCCGGTCGCTCTCATCGTGCTCGACGGCTGGGGTTATCGCGAGGCGACGGAAGGCAACGCGATCGCGATGGCGCACACCCCGACATGGGATGCAGTCTGGGGGCAGCCCGCGAGAACCTTGCTCGACGCGTCCGGACTCAGGGTTGGCCTTCCCCGTGGGCAGATAGGAAACAGCGAGGTCGGACACCTGAACCTCGGCGCGGGTCGAGTCGTGATGCAGGACCTTGTGCGCATCTCCACTGCG
>DASWQD010000047.1:0-8419 GCA_036398255.1 Gemmatimonadaceae bacterium
CATCTAGATGACGTGCGACACCGCGGCGCGCCCCGCCGCGCGTCCTGAGAAAATGCATCCCCCCAGAAACGTCCCCTCGAGCGCGCGATAGCCGTGCATCCCTCCCCCGCCAAATCCCGCGACTTCTCCAGCAGCGTAAAGCCCGCCCACTGCATCTCCACCGAGGCGCAAGACTCGACCGGAGAGATCGGTCTCGAGCCCGCCAAGCGTCTTTCGCGTGAGAATGTTCAGCCGCACGGCGATGAGCGGCCCTGCATCCGGATCGAGCAGCTTATGCGGCGCAGCAACACGAATGAGCTTGTCGCCTAGATAATTCCGCGCGCCGCGCAGGGCAGCGATCTGTAGATCCTTCGTAAATGTGTTGTCCATCTCGCGGTCACGGGACACGACCTCCCGCTCCACCTGCGTGAAATCCAGTAGCGGCTGAGAGGTAAGCGCATTCATTCGATCGACAAGCCGCCGCAGGTCCCGCTCGACGATGAAGTCGGTCCCCCGCTCCATGAACGCGCGCACCGGCGCAGGCGCCCCACCCCGTGCACGGCCGAGTACACCGCGAAGGTTCCTGTCCGTGAGATCGGGATTCTGCTCCGAGCCCGACAGCGCGAACTCCTTCTCGATGATCTTCTGAGTGAGAATGAACCAGGTGTGCTCGTGCCCGGTCCGCATGATGTGAGCAAGCGTGCCGAGCGTATCGAACCCTGGAAAGAGAGGAACCGGCAGCCGCACACCGGTCGCATCCAGCCACAGCGAAGACGGACCAGGAAGAATCCGTATTCCGTGATTCGTCCAGATCGGGCTCCAGTTCGCGATACCCTCGACGTAATGCCACATCCGGTCGCGATTGATGACGTTCGCGCCGATCGACTCCGAAATGCCAATCATCCGTCCATCGACATGATCGGGCACACCGGAAAGCATCCGATCCGGCGGCCTGCCGAGTCGCGCCGGCCAGTTCTTGCGCACCAGCTCGTGGTTCGCACCAATCCCGCCAGAGGTCACAATGACCGCCTGAGCCCTCACCTCGAAATCACCAACCACATTCCTCGGGCTCCGCACTCCGCGCTCCACATCACTCGGCTCCAGGACATCGCCTCGCGCGCCGGTCACTGCGCCATCAGTCACGATCAGCTCGTTCACGCGATGACGGAATCGCATCGCCACGAGGCCGCGTCCCGCAGCTTCACGCACGACCCTCACGAATGGCGCGATGACACCGGGTCCGGTTCCCCACGTGACGTGGAACCTTGGAACGGAATTCCCCGGTCCCGTTGCTCCGTACCCGCCGCGCTCGGCCCATCCGACAACAGGGAAGAATCGAATCCCGCGCTCGTAGAGCCACGATCGTTTTTCGCCGGCCGCAAACTCGACATAGGCTCGCGCCCATTTGCACGGCCAATCGTCTTCGTCGCGATCGAACCCCGCAGTCCCGAGCCAGTCCTGCCACGCGAGATCGAACGAGTCGCGGATGCGCATCCGTCGCTGCTCCGGCGAATCGACGAGAAACAAGCCGCCGAGCGACCAGAACGCCTGACCGCCAAGGCTTTGCTCCGGCTCCTGTTCCAGGAGGATGACGTGCTTGCCCGCAGCGACGAGCTCGGCCGTAGCGACGAGGCCCGCGAGCCCTGCCCCGATCACGATGACATCAGCTTCGCCGGTGCGCATGGGCAGAAAAAATACCGGGAAACTCGCGGCCTGCAGGGCGATCCCTGATATTCCTGACATGATCCGTACAGCAATCGCCCTGTGCGCCGCCCTCTCCATCGAGGCGCAGGCGCAATCACTCACCAGGACAGAGCGCGCAATCGTCGCTGCCGTAGATCCCCGGAATGCCGAGGGACTGGTACTGCTCGAGCGGCTGGTGAACATCAACAGCGGGACGATGAACTTCGCCGGCGTCCGGCAGGTCGGCGACATCCTGCGCAAGGAGCTCGACGCGCTCGGGTTCGAGACGCGATGGGTAGACGGCGCCCCGTTCGGTCGCGCCGGCCACCTGATCGCGGAACGAACCGGATCCGGGCCGCGACTGCTGCTGATCGGTCACCTCGATACTGTGTTCGAGCTGTCGAGTCCTTTCCAGAAGTACGAGAAGCTGAGCGACACGACCGCCCGGGGACCTGGCGTAATCGACATGAAGGGCGGTGATGTCATCATGCTCCAGGCCTTCAAGGCACTGAAAGCGGCTGGTGTGCTCGACAAAATGAGCATCACGGCATTTTTCTCCGGCGACGAAGAGTCGTCCGGGCGCCCTCTCGAGAAAGCGCGCGCGGATCTCATCGCCGCGGCGAAGCGGTCGCAGTACGCGATCGGATTCGAGGACGGATCAGGCGATCCGCGCACCGCTGTGATCTCCCGCCGCGGTGCGACGAACTGGACACTCAAGTCCACCGGCCTTCCCGCGCATTCGTCGCAGATATTCCGCTCCGACATCGGAGCCGGCGCGATCTTCGAGTCCGCGCGCGTCCTCAACGAGTTTCGCGAGAAGCTCGGAAGCGAGCAGTACCTCACGTTCAATCCGGGCTACACCATCGGCGGATCCGAGGTGCGCACAGATTCCGCGCAGCCTGGCGGATCGGCGTACGGCAAGTCGAATGTGGTTGCGAAAGACGTAGTCGTGTTCGGCGATATCCGCGCGCTTTCACCCGAGCAGCTCGCGAACGCGAAGGCGACGATGCAGGCAATCGCTCAGGCATCGCTTCCGCACACGAAGAGCGAGATCACGTTCGACGACGGCTATCCGCCTCTCGCTCCAACCGAAGGCAATCGCCGCCTCCTTGCCCTCTACGATCAAACGAGCCGGGACCTTGGCTACTCTTCAGTCGTTGCAGTGGATCCGATGCGTGCCGGCGCCGCGGACGTATCGTTCGTGGCGCCGTATATCCCGATGGCGCTCGATGCGGTGGGATTTGCAGGCTGGAACGACCACACCGACAAGGAGACAGCGGATCTCAGGATGTTCGGTCCTCTGACCAAGCGTGCTGCGATCTTCCTTTACCGCCTCAGCACAAAGGGTCCGCGCTGACGTATATAACGCATGACGAAGCTGCTCGCTCTCCTGTGGATCGCCGCGCAGGCTCAGGTAACTCCCGGCATTTCCGTTCTTCTCGCTGATTCCGCGCATCTCGTAAGGGGAAAGCGGGTTGGCCTGATTACCAATCACACCGCTCTGGACGAGAAGGGTCGCAGCTCGATCGATCTTCTGTTCTCTGCACCCGGTGTCCGGCTCACTGCCCTCTTCGCTCCCGAGCATGGCATACGGGGAGTGGCTCGCGGCGGGGACCGGATTGAATCCGGCGTCGACAGGAAGACCGGAGTACGAATTTACTCACTGTATGGCGACACGAAGGTGCCGTCGGCGCGAATGCTCGACGATGTCGACGTACTTCTGTACGACATTCAGGACGTCGGCGCGCGGATGTACACCTACGTGTGGACGATGACGCTCGCCGCCGAAGCGGCGAAGAAAGCGGGAAAGAAATTCATCGTGCTGGACAGGCCCAATCCGATACGCGCGGACATTGCTGAGGGCGGGCTGATCGAGCGACGCTACCGGTCCTTCACTGGATTACACAATGTGCCGGCGCGTTACGGTCTGACTCCGGGAGAGCTTGCGCGATATCTCGTGAGCGCCGGCGCAATTGCGGCCGACGTCGCGGTCGTTCCAATGAAAGGGTACACGCGCCGGATGTGGTGGGAGGACACCGGCCTCGAGTGGATTCGGCCGTCTCCCAACATTCGCGACCCGGAAGCAGCAGCGGTCTATCCCGGCATGTCGTTCTTCGAGGCGACGAATGTCAGCGAGGGCCGCGGCACCGACCTCCCGTTTCGCCTTGTCGGTGCGCGGTGGCTCACGGATGCTGCTGCGATCGCGCGCGTGATGAATGCGAAATCGCTCGGCGGCGTACGATTCGAAAATGTGCGGCAGCGGATCGGCCGCGGGGAAAAGTATGGAGGCGAAACCATACCGATGATCCGCGTCCGAGTGACGGATCGAGATCGCATGCGGTCGACGGAGGTCGCGGCGCATCTGCTGCGAGAGATCTACCGGCGTCACCCGCGCGAATTCAAATGGCAGGCCGGCGCCGGGATCGAAGAGCTGACCGGATCCAGGGCCTTGCGCACCGCTGTGCAAAGCGGTGGTCTCGACTCACTCCTCGCAAAATGGAGAAGCGAATCGAGCGAGTTCACGCGGAGAGCGCGGCCTTCATTCCTCTACTGAGGTGTGAGGATTATCAGCAGGCCACTTCCCACTGGGCGTTCACCGGCAGAATCAGACGGACGGTTGACCACCGTTCCCTCGATCACCATCGTCGTCGATCCCCCGCCGTCGAACGCGATCGCGTCGGTCGCCCCGAGTGCGAGCATGGCGTCGGCCAGCTCGACGAGCGACATCCCTGCGTCCGAGGGTCGCCGTCCATCCACTACCAGTGCGATGAGCTTCGTGCTGTCGCGGTTGAACCCGATCGCAGTGCGTGGATGGCGACCGGCGGAAAACCGCGGGAACGTGCCTTCGAGAATATCCGAGTACTCGGCGTTACGCTTCCCGTCGCGAATGAGACGCGGCCAGCCTCCGATGACCGTTTTGAGGCGGCCGCGATTGGGCGCAATGTTCCATATGACACGAACTGTTCCACCGGATCGCGCAATTCTCTCGACAGTCGCGCGAGCCTTCCCGCCGGCGGCAAGCGCGCCTCCCTTGGCGAGGCGCATCCATCCTCCCCGTGCGGAAACCCCATCGACACGGTATACCAGCGTATCTCCCCGGCGCGACGTGAGCCTGAGAGGAACGGAGACGAAATCCCGTCCCAGCGTATCGACTGGGGCGGAATCTCCGACGGCTTGCGTGTAGAGAACGAGCGAGCTCGAGTCTTCGCGAAAGTTGATCCCGTCGAGTCGCATCGATCGTCCTCCAGCGACGATCTTCGCGTCGAGGCCGAACCGCTCGATGTACGGACGATTTCGCCAGTCGATCCCCAGCTGCGAATGCAGGTTGTCGTAGGAGTCGTGCGGCGAGTCCGTCTCCATCACCCCTTTGATGATCTCGCCTTCGATGACGACGTTGTTCTCGCTTTCCCCCGTGCGGACGTTGAAGAAATCCGCGTTGACAGCCGCGACGACCGATGGATGCCGTGCGGCCATCGAGGTGACTTTCTCCCGGGTCTTGAACGCATCGTTCGCGCGGACACCGCGAATGCTCAGCCCGGGGGTTCGAAGGTCCACCTCGAGCACATTCATTCGCCACGGCCCGGAATTGACAACCACCCGGCGGTGGACGATGCCGGGAGCAACCGTGCGCGTCTCAGCGGAATCCCACTGCGCACGCACTTCACACGGCATGAATCCCGCGAAAAGGAGAAGGAGCAGAAAGCGCATTTTCTGCGCTCTCTGCCCCCTTTGCATCTCTTCTGTTATCAGAATTCTACCTTCGTTCCAACCTGTGCCCGCCTTGCGCCGTATGCGACGTTGGGAACTCCGTAAGTGGAGAGGGCATTGCCGGCCGCGTCCTTCTGGCGCCCGTTGAATCCGGCAACGTTGTTCGTATTGAACACGTTGAAGACTTCACCGGTAATCCTGAAGGTCAGGTCGCCTCGGGTCGCGAATTTCTTGCTCGCGCGCAGATCGAGGTTGCGGTACCAGTTCTTCCAGCCTTCCGGGCGCACTGTCCGCTCACCCGTCGTCGCTCCATCGGGGAGGAAATCGTCGGCGAGGTTGTCGTCCCTGTTGACGTCGACGCCAAGCGTGACGTTGTACGGCTTGGGGCTGGCGAGAGTGAGGATGCTCGAGACCTCGAATCCCCATCTGATCGTTGCCACTTCCGACAGCACGATGCGATGCCGCTCGTCGCCGTTGGTGCGCTGCATGTTGTACGTCTCGCGGAACGGATACGCCGGCGCGGTGACAGCATCGTAGTCAGCCTCGTAGAACCCGAGAGTGTACGAGAGATTCGTGAGGAGCGACGGCCGCCGATAATTCGCGGAGAGTACGAGCGCGTCGAATTTCGCGCGTGCAAAGTCATCCCACAGAATGATGTCTCCGTAACGCGGGGTGAGGTTGCGGGCGTTGCGATTGAGGTCGCGATAGTTCGGGTTCAACCGGTTGTAGAGATGCTTCACGCTCTGATGGATGTAGTCGGCGTTGAATGCAAGATCGGGATTGAACTGATGCCCGATGCCGAGTGAGAACTGCCGGTTCTCGGGAGCCTCCATCTTGTTCTTCACGAGCACGATGTTCGGCGTCGATGCGATCTGTCCCGATATCACGCGCTGCCTGAGGGCGGCCACGTCCATCGTTCCCGGATTGCTGATGGTATAGCTACGCCACGACGCTGCCAGCTTTTCCTGGAAGCCGATGAAGCTCGCAACGCGATCGTAGATGATTCCCGCGCCGCCGCGAACGAAGGTGCGGTTCTTCCCCGTCGCGTCCCAGGAGAACGAAATGCGCGGCGAGAAGTTGTTGAGATCGTTCTTGCGGTCACCGCGATTGATGTAGTTGGCGAGCTGAGGCCTGTTCGTGATCGCCGTGTCACTCGCCCATGGAACCGTGAAATCATTGTTGACGGTGTTGAGCTCGGCGTCCCACCTGAGGCCTAGGTTCACCGTGAAGTTCGGACTCATCCGCCATTCGTCGTTCACGTAGAAACCAGTGACCCAGCCGGAGGCTTCGGCGAGCGCCTCGCTCGTTCCGTCGGTGGTGGGGAATCCAACACCGATGGTCGCCTGGTTCGGAATCGTGCTCGTGTCGGCAGTGAAGCGGAACGAGCCCTGGAGAAAGTTCGGCGAGAACTGATCTGCGGCGATGTTGCTCAGCTCGGCGCCGACTTTGAAGAGATGGCTTCCCTGCCAGTTGTCCTTCGTGAAGCTGAAGCGGTCGATGATTCGGAGGTGCCGCTCGTTGAGCTTCAGCGGGAACGTCGCTGTGCCCTTCGTGAGGCTCGGATAGTTCAGCTGCGGACCAGGCACGAGCTGCCCTTCATCGTGATTCCAGTTCACTATCTGAAGGCTCAGCTCATTCAGGCTGGACGGCGTCGGAAGGTATCGGTGTCTCAGCTGACCGATGTTGATCAGGTATTTCTGGTTGATGCCGCCATCGCGTGAAACGATGCCGCCAAAGTTGGATTCACCATCCATTTTTCTGATCGCCCACATCGCGTCCACCGTGCTCCGTGTGCCCTGATTGAGCGTCACTCGCGTGAACACGTTGTGATTCGTGTTCGGTGCTTTCTGCGGTCCCCGGAAGGCGTCCCAGATTCCCGGATTGTATGCGGGTCTTCCGGGAACGACGTCGATGTAGTTGTTGGTGTTGGTCAGCTCGTAGTTCACTGCGTAGAAGAGCTTGTCCTTCTGAATGGGTCCGCTGACGTTGAAGCCGAATTGCTGGCGGTTGAAGTTGGGGACCGCTGTCTGGAAGACCGTCTTCGCGATCATGTCCTTGTTCTGGAAATATCCGAAGACGGAACCCTTCGTGTCGTTCGTGCCCTGAGTCGATACCGCGCTGATCACGAACGCGCCGGCGTGCGTGTACTCGGCATCATACGGATTCATGAACACTCGGAATTCCTGGACTGCCTCCTGAGGAAGCGGCGGCCCCGTCTGCGGGATTCCCACGAGGTTGCCGTTGAACAGGGACTTCAGCTCGATCCCGTCCATGTAGACGTTGTTGAAGCGAAGATCCGGCATCGCTCCGGCGGACGGAAGCGCGCGTCCCTGCTGCGGCGCGTAGGACTTGATTCCCGGCGTAATCGCGGCGAGCGTCATGACGTTGCGATCGGTCGTGGGAAGATTGAGTATCTGCTCGCGCACGACCGGCGCCGACACGGATGTCCGCTGTACCTCGACGTTCGTCATGTGCTCGCTTCTGACTTCCACCGAGCCAAGCTCGGTTGCACGCCGCTCGAGCGTGAAGACGATGTTCGCGCGCTGTCCGATGAGAAGCTCCACGTTCTGCGCGGCGGGAGCGTAACCAAGTGCCCGGACAGTTACCGTGTAGCGCCCTGGCGACAAGTCGAGAACGCGGAATTGTCCCGACGCGGAGGACCGCGCCGTTCTCACCCGGTTGGTCTCGGGATCGGTAACGGTCACCTGAGCCGCTGCAACGGGCTCGCCGCTCTGTGAGCGGAGCGTACCCTCGAGCGGAATGGTGGTTTGAGCAGAAGCAAGGGAGGGAACTACTGCAGCGACCAATATCAGCGCTGTACGCCACAACACAGAGCCTGTGTTCATGCTAGCCTCGAGAAGGGGAAGACCCGCCCTCTACGCTAGTCTAGAGTTTTGAAGTGTCAATAATCTTTCGGCGATTTTCAGGCGATTACCGGCGCGGCAAATGCTCGTGCCGCCACGAGTGCCGTTGCACCGTTCAACCGGGGTTGAGTCCCCGGAGCTTCCGGTATTACCGGAGTTCGCGCGGCCATCGGAGTCAGCGCGCG
>DASWQD010000048.1:0-7252 GCA_036398255.1 Gemmatimonadaceae bacterium
CCTGTTCTCCTGGAACGAGGGGACGTTCAGCTTCGCAGATTCGTCCGACGACGAAGTGATGATGGATGCGTCAGTGCGGGTGAGCATCGAGTCGCTGCTGATGGAAGGCGCACGCCGAATCGACGAATGGTCGAGGATGAACGACCGGATCCCCGGGGCGCACGTCGTTCCACGGCTTGCTCAGCCACGCGAGGAATCGGACTCGTACATCGACCTGCATCCTGCAGAGTGGGAAGTGCTGACGCTCATCGACGGCCGGCATTCCCTGCGTGACATCGCCGCCGAGCTCGCGGTGAGTGAATTCGAAGTTGCAAAGACTGTCTACGGACTCCTCAGCACCGAGCTGATAGAGATCGCGGGCCACGAAGCCGAGGCTGCAGCATGAACGAGGAATCGAGGTTCGCGTTCGCCGAAGTCCTGGGCGATGGAGAGCAGACCGCGCTGCTGCTGGATCATCGAGGCCGCGTGCGCGCGGGCATTTACCTCGACAGCCGCGGTGCGGACGTGAGCGGAGAGATCGGCGCGGCACTTTCGGGCGTCGGCTCGGAAGCGACGCGGGCGATGCGTCACCTCGCGCTCGGCGAATGGCGGGCAATCGTGTGCGAATGCGCGGAGGCGAACCTGGCGTTCGCTCCCGCCGATGACGGCGACATCGTCCTCGTCGCGGCGGCTCCCAGCGTGCCGCACGGCTTCGTGCGGCGTCTTCTCGACATGGTGTGCCAGAGAGCCCTCGCGTGGAGAAGGGAGGTAGCATGACGCAGGAGCTCGAGCTCGTGGTCGCCAGGCTGCAGCGGCACCAGGGCGTGCTCGGCGCAATGCTCGTCGGGATCGACGACGGGATGGTGATCGCAGGCGACGCGGGCCCGGGACGCGATGCTGATACCGCGGCAGCGCTCGCGGCGTCGCTTTTCCGCCGCACGAGAACCGCGGCGGCCGACTCGGGTCTCGGAGATGCCGGCTTCGTGAGGCTTGAAGCCGATCGGGGTCACGTGTGCGCGACAGCGCGCGGAGATGTTGTGCTCGTCGCTGTCGCGTCGAGCGGAATCAACCTTGGAAAGCTGCGACTCGAGATGTTGAACGCAGTGGAGATGTTATGATCGCAGGAGCCGTAAGTGCGCCGTGGCTGGATGGACCGCTGCGCAGATTCGTTCAGGATTCGAGGGTACAGCGCGCCATCGTGCTTCACCCCGACGGAAAAGTGCTCGGGCAGTTCGGGTTTACGAGCGCTGCCGAGGTGATGACCGCATGCGCGCTCGCGGCGGCGATCAACGCGTCCGGCAAGGAGCTGGGCAGACAGCTCGGCGGGAGACCCTTTCTCGGCCTGCATCAGGGCGGGCGGAAGCAGGGGGTATTCATGGGCGCCTGCTCGGCCGCCGGGCGGGAATGCCTGCTGCTTGCGGCATTCGATCGTGACAGCACCCTGGGGCTCGTGCGGCTTTATTTCGCCGAGTTTCGCGATTCCATCGGCGGAGTGAACCAGGAGACTGTGGAATGGGCGCCTGCGCGCGATCTCGAGGCAGACCTCAACAGCAGCCTCGATGCGCTGTTCGGACCCTTGAACTGAGCAGGACGATGGCGATGTAGGCTTCTCCGGGCGTCGAAAAAAAGGAGAGGCGCGACAGCAGGTGGTGGTCGTATCTTTCCCGCGGCGCTCGTCGGCGCCGCTAACCATGCGACGTTGGATGGAGCTCAGCTGTGACATCGAGTGAGAGGCCGGGACGCCCGCAAAAGGGAGAATGGAACGACGGTGAGTTCGAGTCGTTCCTCGCCGAACTGACTCCTGCGCTGGAGACGAGCGTCGGAAGGCTCGGTGTGGCCGGCTCGCTCGTGAACCGCGTCCAGATCATCGACCCGGCGAAGCTGGTCCTCACCTGGCCAGAGATTTCCGACCGGGTTCTCGAGGAGCTGCGCTAAGTGGCAATTCGCGGCAGTCTCAACGAAGCCAGCCTTCCCGACGTCCTCCAGCTTCTCGCGATGGGGGGCAAGACCGGGACGTTGACGCTCGCGGTTCCGGGATCGGGCGGCACGATCTGCTTCGAGAACGGCCGGATCTGCTTCGCTTCCGTAAGCGGGCGCGCGACGGGCACCGAGGATTCGGTATTCGTGATGTTCAAGTGGAACGATGGCTCGTTCAGCTTCGAGCCGGGAGTTCAGACGCCGAAGGATGCGCGTCTCGTCTCGCTCGATCCTCAGGAGCTGCTGCTCGAAGGCGCGCGCCGGGTGGACGAGTGGTCGCTCATCGAGAAGAAGATTCCGAGCTTCGAGGCGGTGTTCACTCTCGATCGCCAGCAGCTCCTCAGAAACCGAATGGCGTTCACGGGCGAACAGGAGCGGCTGCTTCCGCTGATCGACGGCTTTCGCGATGTGAACGAGCTGATGCGCGTTGCGAAGATGGGCGAGTTCGATGTCGGCAAGGCATTGTTCGGACTGCTATCCGGCGGATTCCTTATCGCGGTGGGGAACCGTGAGGCAGCTGCCTCGCTGGCCCCTGACTCGACGATCAACGAGCACAGAAATCTGGGAATCGCTTTCTACAAGGCGCGGATGTACAGCGATGCGGCGCGCGAGTTCAGGCGCATCACCGAGCTGCGCGCGAGCGATGCGGCTGCTTCGTTCTATCTCGGCCTGATCGCATTGCGCGAGAGCCGGTGGAACGATGCCGCGACTGCGTTCCAGCGCGCCGCAGTCTCGGCGCCGCGCACCGCCGCTGTCCTGATCAACATGGCGTATGCCTACGAGCGACTCGGCCAGCTCGAAAAGGCGCGGCTCGCATTCGAACAGGTGATCAGCCGGTCGCAGAAGCAGGAGCCGCTCGCGCACCTCGGTCTCGCATCGATTGCGCTTCAGAAGGGCGACGCCGATTCCGCGTCGCGGGCACTCGAAGCGGCGAGAGACGCATGGGGAAAATCCGCCCCGTCCGCGGCATGGTATCACTACGCCGGAATCGAAGCCGTCATGCGCGGAGATCCGGAGCGTGCGGCCGCAGTGCTGGCGGAAGGGGTGTCGCGGTATCCAGTATCGGCTGCATTGCTGAACAATCTGTCCGCTGCGCACGAGGCGTGCGGCAACATCGAAGAGGCACAGGAAGCGCATCGACGCTCGGCTGCAAGTGCGAGCGGCACCGCAAGCTGACGAGCCCGGGTTTCTCGCTCTCTGCCGCAAGATCGAGCGCGACCGCGGGTTTCGATGCGCAAGCTACAAGGACACCTGCCTCAAGCGGCGGATCTCGGTACGCATGCGCGCAAAGGGTGCGCGCACATTCGCGGATTATGCGGGGATCCTCGACACTGATCCGGTAGAGTTCGACCGGCTCGTGGAGACGCTCACAATCAACGTCTCCAAGTTCTTCCGGAATCCGGAGACGTTCGCATGTCTTGCGACGAAAGTTCTGCCGGAGCTCTGGGCGAGCAAGTCACCGATGATCCGTATCTGGAGCGCGGGATGCGCGACCGGCGAGGAGCCCTATTCGCTCGCAATTCTGTGTCGGGAGCACGCACTCGCCGCTAACGATCTCGCGCGACTCTCGAGGGTTCGCATCATCGGGAGCGATGTGGATCGGGACGCTGTCTCAGCGGCGAGCAAGGGGAGGTATCCGTCCGCCTCATTTGCCGATACGCCTCCGGCGGTGGTGGAGAAGTACTTCCCGATCGAGCATGGGATGCACTCCGTGGCGCCCGAAATCCGCAATCTCGTTGCGTTCGAGAAGCGGGATCTTCTCGAGGCTGACGCACCCCCTGGACGGATGCATCTCATCGTCTGCCGCAACGTGATCATCTACTTCACGCGGGAGACCCAGGAGACCCTCTTCGAGCGCTTCCACGACCTGTTGCTGCCGGGTGGTTTCCTCGTCTTAGGGAAGGTGGAGACACTGCTCGGAAAAGCGCGCGAAATGTTTGCGCCGGTGAGCTCCCGCGAGCGGATCTACCGCAGACTCTAAACAGTGCAGGGGCTGGGTCGAATTGCGTCAGTCAAAACGTGTTCTGGTGGTGGATGACAGCGCGTTCATGCGCAGACTGATCACCGAGATAGTCGAGTCACGTCCGGAGTTCCTGGTGGTAGGAACCGCCCGGGACGGCGCCGACGCACTCGCCAAGGTCCGCACGCTCAGGCCCGACATCGTCACGCTCGACATCGAGATGCCCGGAGTCGACGGGCTCACTGCGCTCGCCAACATCATGTCGGAGATGCCCCGCCCGGTGGTGATGCTGAGTGCCGCAGGCTCGGAAACGGGGAATGCCCTCACCATCAGAGCGCTCGAGCTCGGAGCAGTGGAGTTCGTGAGAAAGCCATCGGGTCCTGTGAGCATCGATCTGGTGTCGGTTCGCGCGGAGCTTTTGCGCGCGCTGAGTGCGGCTTCCATCGTGCGAGTCACGCAGGCTCCGCCGGCGATTCGCCGGGAGCGTTCCGAAACGCGACGTACTAGCCAGGCACAGCCGCCGATTCCGGCAACTGCAGCCGTGGTGATCGCCGCGTCCACCGGAGGCCCGAAGGCGCTCTCCGAAGTGGTCGCCCACCTTCCCGAACGTCTCGGCGCGGCCGTGCTCATCGTGCAGCACATGCCCGGGGATTTTCTGACGTCTCTCGCTCGGCGACTGTCACAGCTTGGGCCACTTCCAGTCTCAGTCGCCCGCGAGGAGGAGCCGGTATTCGCAGGGCGCGTTTATCTTGCGCCGGGTGACCGGCACATGACAGTCGTAATGCGTGACGACGGTGCGGTCATCCAGATCGATGCCGGGCCGGCAGTCTGCGGCGTTCGACCGTCGGCTGATCCGCTCTTCTCGAGCGCGGCCCGTGTCTTTGGCGAAAACCTCGTTGGAGTGGTGCTTACGGGAATGGGACGCGATGGCTCGGACGGACTGCGCGCGGTGCGCGCGGCCGGTGGCGGTGCGATAGTTCAGGATCGTGCCAGCTCGATCATCTACGGAATGCCGCGATCCGCACTCGCGGCCGCCGGAGCTGACCGCGTTGTCGCACCACGGCTCATCGGGTCGGCGGTTGCTGACCTGCTTTCATCGCGAAAGGCGGTAGCATGACTCCCGCTCGAGCGTCATCAGGAACCCGGCCGGTGAGAGAAGATCATCTCGGGGCGTCGACATTCATTGAAAAGGGGTGGCACGGCATCGCTCACGGCGATTTCGCTGCCGCGGAGAATTCCCTCGGGATGGCGCTCAAGCTCGCGCCCAGTGATGGCCAGGCGCGGGCGCTCTTCGCATGGGCTGTAATGCGGCAGGGAAGAGCTGACGAGGCACTTCGCATTCTCGACGATCTGCTGGGAAGAGATCCGATGAATGCGCTGGCGCGCGCTACGCTCGGATACCTGTGCATGCGAAAGGGCCTCCTCCGCGAATCGCACGAGCACCTTTCTCGCGCGGCTACGCAGATGCGCGATCCAAAGGCGGCGCTGTACGGCTGCTTCTATCTTGGTCTTCTCTACGGCCAGCAGCGCGACGTCGTCGAGGCGGAGCGGTATTTCAGGAAAACCCTCTCGCTGGCGCCGAATTTCATCGAGGCGTATTACGAGCTTGGCCGAACCTTCTGGATTGCGGGAGAGAAGTCGCAGGCGGAGAACGTGTGGAAAGCTGGAAATGGCGCAAACAGGTTCAGCGACTGGGGAAAGCGGTGTGCCGAGGCGATTCGTCTCGTGAGGGCTGGCAAGGAGCCGCCCAGCTTCAGCTGAGTCCGCTACCACAACATTAAGAATCAATGAGACATGCGCTTCCTCGGGCGCATGCGCTTGACACCGTTTTACTGCGCCTCTACACTACCGCGTAATGGCTCAATCCGATGCGGGAAAAGCGCGGATCAATCCGCGCACGCGTTCGATCGGACTGTGGGCGGCAGCGCTCGCAGTAATTACAATCGGTTTCGCGGATCTCGCGCGCGGCGGCACTACGATTGCCCCTGTTCTGCTCGTGCTGGGATACTGCGTGCTTGTACCTGTCGCAATACTAAAGTAGGGCCGGGCTCGACCGGGGCGAGTAGCTCAGCTGGTTAGAGCGCCTGCCTTACACGCAGGATGTCGGGGGTTCGAGTCCCTCCTCGCCCATACAGTTCACTGGACCCGCCGAAACCCGCGGGTGTAACACATGTTCACCGTTGGAGATTAGAACATTGAGTGCAAGGAGTCTGACTTTGCGTCACTATCGTTTCTTCCGTCGCCGCGCGGTCGTGGCGTTCGCTGCGCTGGCTGCACTGCCGATCGCGAGTGCGTCCGCACAGCGCAATCCTCCCGCTCCGGTGCCGCGCGTCATGGTGGCGACCTTCCAGAGCAGCGACAAGGACCTGGGCCTGAGGGCGGCCGAGGAGCTTCGCAATCGCATCACTCGCGATGTCGATGCGCGCAAGCTCGTCGTCATCCCGAAGGTCGACATCAACAAGACCCTCGAAGCGTCCGGCTACTCGACAACCGAGGCGCTGCAGCCGAACGATGCAAAAGCGCTTGCTACGCTTCTTCGCGCCGATGAGTACATCGAAGGCGTTGCGATCAAGACTCCGACTGGAGTGAAGGTCGAGGCGCGCCTCGTGCTTTCGCGCGACCAGAACATCGGCCAGCCGCTGCCGGCCGCCGAAGCTTCCAACGTCGGACAGGCTGCCGCCACGATCTCGAAGGCGTATCAGTCCGCTCGCGATCAGCTCGGCGCCGAGGCGAACTGCTACAGACACTTTCGTGAAGGCAAGAACGCAGAGGCAGTCGCCGCGGCACGCGGTGCTGTCGCGAAAAACCCGAGCGCTACAATCGCCGGAGTCTGCCTCGCTTTCGCCTACAACGCGCTCAAGCAGACCGATTCGGTGCTCGCAGTTTCCGAGCGCATCGTAGCGGTCGACCCGCGCAACATTCCGGCCCTCCGCTTCCTTGCCGAGAACTATCAGGCTCGCAAGGATCCGAAGGGACTTCAGATACTGACCCGGCTGATGGCTGCCGACCCGAGCAACGACAAGCTTCGCGAGGACGTGATCGGCGAGCTCGTCCGCAGCGGACAGGCGGCGATGGCCGTTCCAATCGTCGAAGAGGCGATGACGCAGAACCCGGGTGATCCGAAGACCCTGCTCACCGGTTGGAGGGTGTACCTCGCGGCAAATCAGTTCGAGAAGGCGCTCACCACTGGCGCAGAGCTGATTCGCGCAGATACCGCAGCAGCCGACTCAGCGTACTTCATCCGCACCGCTGCCGCGGCCGCATCGATCAATCCAACTCGCGCAGCTGAGATCGTCGCGCAGGGAATCGCAAAGTTCCCGAGAAACTCCACGCTTC
>DASWQD010000049.1:0-4788 GCA_036398255.1 Gemmatimonadaceae bacterium
CGGGCACGTGTCCCTCGACTGTATAGTCCCCGACGACGGCGGTGTGACAAGACTGATGCTCCGGAGCCACGCCGTATTTTGTCTTCACCGATGAAAGATCAGGCATGTCCACCACCTCGGCCTTGAATCCGTTCTGCTCGAGGTGCTCGACCCACGCCTTGCAGCATCCGCACGTCGGGGTCTTGTAGACCTTGATGGAAACAGGAGTAACAGATGGAGATGCAGAGACCGCGGAGGGAGTATCCGCGGCGGCCACAGTCGCCGACGATTCAGCTTCCTTCGCGGTGCAGCCGGCGACAGCAAATGCCATCGCTACAGCAATTCCTGACAACAGCTTCATGTCGTTTCCCCTTCCGTTGGAGCGTTCGCTTCCAGCCATGCTCTCCAGCCACCGGCGACTGAAGAGACGTTCGTGTAGCCCATCTTCTGGAGTGAGTCGGCTGCCAGTGCAGCACGATAACCTCCGCCACAATAGAGAATCAGCGCTGCATCCTTGTCGGGCACCATCTTCTCGATGTCACGCTCGATGATGCCACGGCTCATGTGATCAGCGCCCCTCGCGTGACCGGCGTCCCACTCATTGTCTTCGCGCACGTCGATCAGCCGTGCGTCGCCGCCGTTCACCGCCTTCAATGCCTCTTCGACAGTGATCTCATGAATGCGCGGTCGAACTTCGTCGACGAGAGCGAGAAAACCAGGCGAGTGCTGTTTGTGGGCGGTCATTTCTTTCCGTCCAGCTGAGCGATTGTCTTGACCGAAGGCGGGCGAGACTTCTGGAGCCGAGCCGCAGCCTGCTCCGCGCGAGTCATCGCGCGGAGAACGTTCTCGCCTGCAAGCTTCCTGAGATCTTCGTCCGACCATCCGCGCCGCGCCAGCTCGGCGAACAGTGCCGGATAGGTCGACACATCCTCGAGTCCCTTGATGACGACGCTTATTCCATCGAAGTCGCCGCCCAAGCCGACGTGATCGGCACCCGCAATCCTGCGGATGTATTCAATGTGGTCGGCTACTTCAGAGAGTGTCACTTCAGGCGCGGGGTTGGCAGCTTTCCACGCCTCTCCTTCCTGTCGCAGCGCCACACGGTCGCTTCCTCCCAGTCGCTGCCTCGCCTCGCGCTGCGACCTGGTGAACTGCGCGTCATACTCGGCGTAGCGCTTGGAGATGAAGCTGGGAACGAACGTCACCATCACCACACCGCCGTTCGACCCCAGGCGCCGCAGAATCGAATCCGGTACGTTGCGCGGAACGTCTACGAGTCCGCGCGCGCTCGAGTGTGAGAAAATGACCGGAGCCTCCGCGATATCGAGCACGTCGCTCATCACTCCAGGTGAAACGTGCGAAAGATCGACCAGCATTCCGAGACGGTTCATCTCGCGCACAACTTCTCTGCCGAATTCCGTCAGGCCGCCGTGCTTCGCCGAATCGGCGGCAGCATCCGCCCAATCGAGCGTCACGTTGTGCGTGAGCGTCATGTACCGCGCGCCGAGCGCGTAGTAGGATCTCAGGGCGCCGAGCGAATTCTCGATTGCATGTCCGCCTTCCATTCCGAGCAGTGATCCGATTCGCCCGCGCTTGAACGCGTCACGAATATCCTGCGCGGTGAGCGCGAGCTGAAGGCGCTCGGGATACATCGCGATGAACCGGCGTGCAATGTCGAACTGCTCGAGCTGGACCTTCGCGAATCCCGAGTCGCGCATGTCGCCAGGAACGTAGATCGACCAGAACTGCCCGCCGACCATCCCCTTTTGCAGTCGCTCGAGGTCCGTGTGGCCGCGGGTGCGCTTGCGGAGATCGTAGGCGCCGACGTCCATCGGCGCTATCGTGTCGTTCCGGATCTCCCAGGCGAGATCATTATGGCCGTCGATCAAAGGGGTCGAAGCGAGAATCCTTCGGGCGCGAGCCAGATCCTTGTCGGTTGCCTGGGCAGACATTGAGGAAGCGCTCAGCGTGGTGAGTGCGATAAGTGCGAAAGTGCGTCTCATTGGGTTGATGCCGGGGGAACCGAAAACATAACGCACTGTCTTCTCCGCGTCTTCATTTTCAACTAGAATCCGCGCATGGAAAAACAGGACGGGATCACGCTCGACTTCGGCGATCAGAAGGCGCTCGACGCATGTCTCTCGACGACTGTGCGAGGTCTTCAGGAATCGGGAATTCTGCGCATCACGCGCCAGGTCAGGGCGATGCTGGCTCGCGGAGAGACGGTGCTCAACTTCACCGTCGGCGATTTCGACCCCAGATACTTCCCGATCCCGAAAAAACTTTCGGAGCTGATACAGAGCGCGGTTGCGCGCGGCGAGACGAACTACCCGAATCCCGAAGGTCTCCCTGTGCTGCGCCAGGCGATCTCGGATTACGTGTTTCGCACTGCCGGAGTTCGCTATCCGCTCGATGCGATCGTCGTGTGCAGTGGCGGGCGCCCTGTTCTGTTCGGCGCATACAACGCGATCGTCAATCCGGGCGACAAGGTCATCTTCTCGGTGCCGTCGTGGCAGAACGATTCATACTCGTGGATCACGCGCGCCGAGTCTATCGTGATCGAGGCGACACTCGACACAGGGTTTCAGCCGACTATCGATCAGATCAGGCCTCACCTTTCGGAGGCGGTGATGCTCTGCATCTGCTCGCCGGGAAATCCCACCGGCACAGTCATGGGGCGCGAGCACCTGCGCGAGATACTGGACGCAGTCGTGGCGGAGAACAGGGAGAGGGAGGAGAATCGGCAGCGGCCGCTGTTCATCCTGCACGACCAGATGTACGGGACGCTCGTGTCGAAAGGACAGGAGCACGTGTATCCTGCGGCGCTCGTACCCGAATGCGCGCGCTGGCTGATTTCGGCAGACGGAGTTTCCAAATCCTATGCGGGAACGGGACTGCGTCTCGGATGGATGCTCGTTCCTCCCGCGCTGGGGTCGCGCATTCGCGATCTCCTTTCGCATGCTGGAGCGTGGGCACCACGGGCCGAGCAGGCGGCGGTCGCTGAATTTCTCAATGATGCGGCTTCGATTGCAGAGTTCCGCACCGAGATGGACGCGAAGCTCAACGAGCGTCTCGTGGCGATGCACGCCGGGTTCGAGGCGCTGAAGCGTGCGGGCTATCCAGTCGACTCAATCAATCCACAGGGCGCCATTTACTTCTCAGCTCAGTTCAGGCTTCACGGTAAGTCGGTTGGTGGCCAGCGAATAGATACTGATGAAAACATCCGTAGTCTGCTTTTGGAACGGGCTGGAGCCGCGATGGTTCCATTTCAGGCATTCGGTGTGCGTGGAGAGACTGGGTGGTTCAGACTTTCCGCCGGAGCCGTCTCGATGGATGAGATCCGTTCGCTGTTTCCTCGACTCAAGTCGTTGCTCGACGAAGTTCAATAGTGGCAGAATCCTGGGACGCATCGCGGGATCCAATTCCGTCCCCTGGCATCGCATCACGCAACTTCTATCGGCTGCTCATCGAGAGTGTCCGGGACTACGCGATATTTGTCCTCGACCCCAGCGGCCGGGTCGCCAGCTGGAACATCGGGGCCGAGCGTCTCAAGGGCTACAAGCCGAGCGAGATAATCGGTGAGCACTTTTCGAAGTTCTACCCGCCTGAGGACATCGATTCCCGGAAACCCCAGAGAGAGCTCGAGATCGCAATTCGAGAAGGCCGGGTTGAAGACGAAGGCTGGCGCCTGAAGAAGGATGGAAGCCGCTTCTGGGCAAATGTCATCATCACCGCACTGAGGGACGAGACCGGAACCCTCGTCGGATTTGCCAAGGTCACGCGTGACCTGACCGAGCGACGACGGGCCGAGCTGAAGGCGATCGACGATGCGCGACGGATCGCGGAATCCGAAGCCGCGAACAAGGCGAAGGCAGATTTTCTGACCTCGATGTCGCATGAGCTTCGCACGCCGCTCAATGCGATCGGCGGATTCGCCGAGCTTCTGTCGCTCGAGATACACGGCCCGGTCACCGAGCAGCAGCGTGAAGATCTCGGCCGCATCACCGCGAGCCAGCGCCACCTGCTCGGTATCATCAACGACATCCTGAACTTCAGCCGGGTCGAAGCGGGGCGAGTCGAATACAACATCGAGGAGATGGATCTCGCGGAAACGATCAGCCGGGTCAGCCGGATGATTCAACCCCTTGTCGAGGCCAAGCACCTCGATCTGATAGAGGAGGAATGTCCTCCCGGAATCTGCGCGATAGGGGATCTCTCCAAGACGGAGCAGATTCTCGTGAACCTGTTATCCAACGCTGTTGCGTTCACGGAAAAGGGTTACATCGGGATTGGATGCGGGCACGCCGACGGCGCTGTGTGGATTCGTGTTCGCGATACGGGGGTGGGGATCCCCGAGGACAAGCTCGAGAGCATCTTCGAGCCGTTCGTTCAGGTGGGAAGATCCCTCACCACCTCGCATCGCGGGACCGGCCTTGGTCTCGCGATAAGCCGCGATCTCGCCCGGGGGATGAACGGAGATCTCACCGTCGAGAGCACCGTGGACAAGGGTTCGTCCTTTACTCTCTGGCTTCCCAGAAGGCCCGACAAGAGAGCATTTCCGCGCTGAAACAATAATCCGGGGTTTTTCGTCGGGATATCATGTTCTTCGACCCCCGCGCAATCTTCTTCCTCATAGTTCTGGTGGCCGTCACGGGCTGGGTTGCCAGGGGACTCATGGCGAGCTGGTACAAGCTCCGCCGGGAAGACAAGCCAGCCGGCATCACACCAGACATCGAGGAGCGCCTCAGAAAAATCGAGGCGGCCACGAGCGGACTCATCATGGACGTAGCCGCAATGCGTGAGAAGGAG
>DASWQD010000050.1:0-12639 GCA_036398255.1 Gemmatimonadaceae bacterium
AGAGCGTGACCTCGTCGAGCGCCACCTCGTCGAATGCGCGGCGTGTCGCAGCGAGCTGGTCGAAGGGCAGCGTGCCGTTGCCTCGATCCCGCCCGCGAAACGCTTGCGTCCCGCACGTCTCGCCGCGTACGCCGGGCTGGCGGCCGCAGCCGTTCTGCTGGTCACGCTGCTGCCGCGCGATGAAGTCGTGCGTCCGGTTGTACCGGTCGAGCGCGATGCGTCTGGTCTCACGCTGCCGGCGGCGGCACGAGTGGAGATTGTCTCTCCGCCGGTGAACGGAGAGCTCGATACAGGGTTGCCGACTTTCACATGGAAGCGTGACCGCTCATCCGCCTACAATCTCACGGTTACCGACGAGTCCGGGCGCACGCTCTGGACCGGATCGACGAGCGACACCACACTCACGCTTCCCGCGGACATCAGGCTCCAGCGTGACACGCGCTTTTTCTGGTACGTGGACGCGCTCAGGTCGGACGGACGCTCCATTACATCGGGGGTCCACGCTTTCCGCACGCCTCGCTGATGAAGCGGGGCGTCGCGGTCGCGATACTTGCGATCAGCTTCGCTTGCAGGGGAGAGCGTACCGAGACTGCAAACCCCGCAATCGTAAATGCCGCAGCGCAGCCTTCCCGCCCGTATCCGTCGAAAGACGCACTCAGTCGGGCGGAATCACTCTACTTCGCCGCCGAGTATGATTCTGCGGCGAAGATCTGGCGCGAGACGCTCGCGACCGATTCGGTTCGCAGCGACAGCGCTGCCCAGGCTCACATTCTCATGTGGCTCGGGATGCGCGAGTGGCGCCTCGGCAACTACGACTCCGCGCGCGTCATCGGGGAAAGATCGCTCGCGCTCAAGATTCGTCTGGGAAGAACGAGAGAGCTGTCGCGCTCGTACAACTCGCTCGGCCTTATCGCGAGGGATGAGGGACGCCTGATCGAGTCGCGCGATCTTTTTGCCAAGGCGATCGAGACTGCGCGGACGGTCGGCGACACTGCCGGAATAAATCGCGGCGCGATCAATCTCGCCCTGGTGCAGCAGGACCTCGGGGAATTCACCGAAGCGCAGAAGGGATTCGAGACTGCGCGCGATGCGGGCCGGGCGATGGGAGACGCGCGCCTCGAGGGGAACGCTCTCAACAATCTCGGCGCCCTGCTCATAAGGATGGGCGATCCTGCCGCCGCTATCCCGCTGCTGCACGATGCTGTGGCTCGTTATGGCTCCATCGAGTATCACACGGGCCTTCAGAACACGATGGGCCAGCTCGCAACTGCATACGATGCGCTGGGGAATCCGCAGCAGGCCTTCGCGCTCCTCGACAGCGCATCCCGCATGGCGCGCGCGCAGGGATTGAAGCAGGAGGAGCAGAACAACCTGAGACTGTTCGGCGAGCTCTACCAGGAAATTGGCGATCACCAGCGGGCACTGGGCTATCTCGCGCGCGCACGGGCACTGAGCATCGAGCTCGGCCTCGATCGCGAGACCGCGGTCGTCCTTCGAGCAGAAGCGCGAAGCCAGCTGGCAGTTGGAAGAGCCGACATCGCGGCCGACCGTCTCGAAGACGCTCTGAAGATGAATCGCGCGCAGAAAGCATCGTTCGACGAGATGACGAACCTTCTCGCGATGAGCGAGCTCGCTGAACGCTCGGGCGACTCACGTCTCGCGCGTCTGCATCTCGATGGCGCGAAAGCGATCGCAGGGCGAATCAACTCGAGGAGCGCACGTGCGGAGATCGCTCTCTCTGAAGCGCGCCTCGCTCGACGCTCGAATGACTGGCGTCGTGTGATAGAAGTTCTTGCTCCCGTCGATCGCGACATCAGGAGTGCGCGCGCAAGCGGCACGTGGGAAGCACATGCATTGAGAGCCCGCGCGTACGCGGGGTTGAATAAGCTCGACTCCGCCGTCGCTGCGGGACGGCTTGCTGTCGCTGCGGCAGATCGGGTGCGAGGCAACATCGCTCCCGGCGCTCTCCGGACGTCTTTTGCATCGGAACGGTCCAGCATATACGCCGAACTCGCTGTCGTTCTTCTCCGGCTGAACAGGACCGACGAGGCGTTCGAGGTGGCGGACGCTGCGCGGGGCCGGGCAATGCTGGAGCATCTCTCAGAAGCGCGACGTGATCTCAGCGAACGAGGCGCAACCCGCGATCTCGCCGAAGGTGAGCGACTGCTGAGGCAAATCGATCAGCTGACCAGTCTTTTGCGCGAGGCAGATCGCGTTCCGCAGCGTGAGCGCGCGGCCGCGGACGAAGAGCGTATGGGAGCGATGGCAGAGCGGCTCGCGTCGATCGAGAGCGAGTACGAAGGATTGATGTCGCGCACGGTCAGGGAGAACCGCGAGCACGCGGGTTTGATGGGCGCCGCTGGAACGCGCGCAGCGTCGGTGAGCCGCGCTCTCTCTCGGGATGAAGCTCTCGTGGAGTATCTGGTGACGCCGAGTAAGGTGCTCGCGTTCGTCGTGCGCCGCGATGGGATTCGATCTCACAGTATTCCTGTGACGGAGTCCGAGCTCGCGGGGCGCGTAAGAATTGCGCGCGGGCTTGCAGCGAAAGTGCATGCGCTAGATTCGCGGGACTTGTCTGTGTTTCGCGGGCTGCATGCGATACTTGTCGCGCCACTTGCTACGTCACTGCACGGTGTGAACAGAATCGTGGTGGTCCCGCATTCGACGCTGAGCTATCTGCCATTTGCCGCTCTGCTCGACGAACGACAGAACTACCTTAGCGACCGATATGCGATCCTGTACGCCGCATCGGCCGGCAGTCTCGTGTCGATGCGCGCGCGAAGTGAGGTCGAAACCGTTTCAAGGCGGACCGTGGTGCTGGCGCCCTTTCCGGTTGCCCTGCCATCGACCCGGCGGGAAGCGAACGACATACGCGCGGCAGTCAGATCCAGTCGTGTGCTGCTCGGTGCGAGCGCCAGCGAGCCCGCTCTCAGAGATGCGCTGAGACAGAGCTCGATGGTTCACGTCGCATCGCACGCCGTGCTCAACGCACGCAATCCCTTGTTCTCGCGCATCGAGCTCGCACGCCCGGCAACCGAATCCGCGGAGGCAAGTGCAAACGACGGACGACTCGACGTTCATGAGCTGTTCGGAATGCGAGTCGCGAGCCGTCTCGTATTTCTTTCAGGATGCGAAACCGGACTCGGTACGGCGTGGTCCACGGACTTCGCGCGCGGCGAGGATTACGCTACTCTCGCCCAGGCGTTCCTGTACGCAGGGGCAGGGACGGTGGTTGCGACACTTTGGCGCATTGACGACGAGGCTGCGGCGGTTTTCGCCTCCCGGTTCTATCGCAACCTGAAGCGCATGCCGCCGGCGGAAGCCCTCGCAGCGGCGCAGAAGGAAGTGCGCCGCGATGCGCGGTTCGCCGCGCCCTACAACTGGGCCGCCTATACCCTGAGCGGAAACGCGAAAAGAGTGAACGCTGAGAGCTCGAGATGGAACCCGTTCGATTGAGCTGAGCTTCCTGCCCGTCGAGCTATTTTCGTAATTTGTAGATCATGGAACAGGTCCTTACGCGCCAGCAGGGCGAGCTGGTTGCGCTCGAGCGCAAGCTCGTCATCAGGGTTCGCGATGCGCTGGCGAAGGCCGACGGTCCGCCGGCCGACCTCGATCGCCTCGCATCTCTCGTCAACGAGATGGACGAGCTGTTCCTTCTCGTCATCGTCGGCGAATACAAATCGGGGAAGAGCACGTTCATCAACGCCCTGCTCGGCGACGAGGTATTCGCGATGGGAGACCTTCCCACGACCCGGGCGATCTCCATTCTGAAATACGGGGATCCGGGACCTCCCGAGCAGGTTGCGCCGAACGTCCAGCTATATCACTACCCGCTCGAGGTTCTGCGCGATCTCGACATCGTCGATACACCCGGCACCAATTCCATCGAGAGGATGGAAGAGGAGATTACGCGTGAGTTCGTTCCGCGCGCGGACCTCGTCTTGTTCGTCACGAGCCTGCTGCAGCCGCTCACGGCGAGCGAGCTCGACTTCCTGAATCACATCCGGCAGTGGGGAAAGAAGGTGGTCTTCATCGTCAACGGAGTCGACCGCCGGAATTCGGACGAACAGCTCGACAGAGTTCGCGAATACCTGACCCGCGAAATCAGCGCGCGCCTCGGCACCGCTCAACCAACTCTGTATTTCATCAGCGCGCTTCAGGCGCTCAAGGGACGGATGGCGACGCGGCGCAGTGACAGCCCGCCATCACTGGGAACTCCAATCCCGGACGCAAGGAACGAATACCCGGCCCTCGAGCGGTACGTGCTTCAGACGCTTCGCGAGACTGAGCGCGTCCGTCTCAAGCTTCTCTCGCCGCTCGGGGTGCTGACGCATCTTCTCGACACGAACATCGGCTCGCTCGACAGGAGGCTCAAGGTCGTTCACGAGGACGCGCGCGTGCTGCGGTCGATTCGCGACCAGCTCGAGGCCTACTCGAAGGAGATGCGGTCGGACAGCGAGCGCTACCTGATCGAGGTTCGCAACGTTCTCTACGAGCTCGAGCGTCGCGGCAGATCATGGTTCGAGCGAACGATCCGCATTGGGAACGCGAACTTCCTTCGTAACAAGGATGCGGTGGAGAATCGTTTCAAGTCCGAAGTGGTGATGGATGCGCCTCAGCAGATCGAGAGCGTCGTTCATCGCATGGTGGACTGGACGGTCCAGAGAAATCTGAGACTTTGGAGCAGCGTGTTCGCGGAGCTCGATGCTCACACCGAAAGACTGCGCGCTTCAGGTGCGCTGGCACCCCACGGTGACAGCGAGTTCCAATACAATAGAGAGGAGCTCTTCGCGCGACTCCGCGAGCCGGTCGAGCGGCGCCTGAATCAGTTCGACACCGAAGATGAGGCACGCGGCATCGTCGATTCAGTGAAGGCGGCTGTGGCGCAGACGTTCGGTGTCAACGTGCTCGCTCTGGGCCTCGGAGCTCTGTTTGTAACGGCATTTACGACTGCAGCTCTCGATGTGACAGGGGTGCTGACCGCGACGATCTTTGCGATTGCAGGCTGGCTCATCATCCCGGCGAAACGCCGCACCCTGATCTCGAGCTTTGAACAAAAGATTGAAAAGCTCAACGAAGATCTTGCTCTTCTCCTGCGCAACAAGTTCGAGGAGCAGCTCGGGCGATACGAGACGCAGCTCCTCGAAGTCATCGCCCCGTACGAGCGATTTCTCGAGACGGAACGCTCGCGGCTCGAAGGTGGTCTTGCCGAGCTTCGCAGTGCGGAGACAGAGGTGAAGGCAATCGAGCGTCGCGTGAACGACACTTTCCCCGAGCGCGCCGCCTAGCTACTCGATCTGCGGCAGCTCTTTCGGCGAGACAGTGTCCACCGGTTTTGCGCCCGGTGTCAGCAGACGGCGGTGGTAGTCGAGCTGTCCCAGATGATAGGACAGATGCACCGCCAGATGGGTAATGAAGTCTGACGCTCTCAGCTTCCGCTCCGCGATCGGAAGCGGAAACTCCCGCGAGAGCTGTTCGTCGGTGATCTTGTCGAATGCCTGGGTGAGCTCGTCGATCGCGCTGGCGACGATCGCACGCAGCTCCTCGCGCGAGAGTCCTGTGCTCTTGAACTCGGCGTCGCGATCACGCACATAGCCGCTTCCGCCGAGCACGCCGCCGATGAAGTGGCGGAGGTTCCCGGCCATGTGAAGCGCGAGGTTGCCCGCGGAGTTGGAGATTCCTTCGGGCGCCTTCCACACTGAGGCATCATCGGGATATGCAGCTATCTCCCGATCGAGAGCGCGAAGCTCGCGCAGGATCACGGATCTCACCGGCTCGATCATCGACGCCATCGTCGTCAGTCTCTCTCGTTGAGTGTGGAAGCCCAGTTAAGGATGACCTTCAATGAGTGCCGCTCCGCGGCTTTCGAGATTCTGCCCATGAGAAAGCGGCCGTCAGGCGTCGTAGACCAGCCAAGGGACGGCTGTATGCGGGCCAGCGTCTCTGGCTCGCCGATGTCTCCCGTTCGCGGATTTAGTCTCACTCGCGCGATTCGTCCCCCCGCGATATAGAAGACCGTTCGCCCGTCTGCTCCCCACTCGGGCTCTACTCCACCGCGGTTGGAGACCTGCTGCCGGGCTGGCCCGCGATCCACCGGGTAGGGTGAGAGGTAGACCTCGCGGCGTCCCGACTCGGTGGAGGAGTATGCAACCCACAACCCGTCGGGAGAGATTCGCGGAGTGCTCTGATGGCCAGGACCCCCGATGATTCGCTGGCCGGTCTTCTGTCCGACGTTCAGCGACACAGCATAGATGTCGTCGTCACCGCCTGTGTCATCATCGTAGAGCAACGTCTTTCCGTCCGGGGTTACGGATCCTGATTCCTTGTCATTGGTAGACGTTACCACGAGCTCCTCGGGCCGGCTGCCATCGACCACTCTCTTGAAGAAGTCGTATTGCGGTACGTCTCTGCCATAGATCACCTCGCGGCTGTCAGGGGTCCAGGCCAGATCTATCTCCCGCTGCTCGGTGTGTGTGAGTCTGGCAAAGAACTTTCGCTGGCGATCATAAATCCAGACGTCGCCTTCGCGAATCACTGCAATCCGGCGTGAATCCGGAGACACCACTGCGCCGACGTAGCGGCCCGTGGAATCGACAGCCGGCTCCTCCGCTCCTCCTTCATCGGAAAACACCAGCTCCACGTCCTTCAGCGCATCAGTTCGATAGACGATTGTCCCGTTCGGCGAAATGGCGAAGCCAGCCCATCCGTTTGCCGAATTGATTTCGACATCTAGCCCGACAGGCACTATCGAGCCGCTTGTGCTCTTGCTCCCGATGTCGAAAGGAACGGACATGAGCGTCTCATTGCGCACGAAGAGAAGGTGGCCGCTCACGTACCTTCCAAAATATCCTGCCTCCAGCAGCACCCGGCGCTTGCCACTTTTCAATGAGAGCACTTCGATGCTCGATCGATCCGCCGGCGTCATGTAATTGGTGAAGAGCAAATGCTCCCCGTCGGGAAGCAGCTGCGGCCACCAGTGTCCCAGCTCGCCTTTCTTCCTGTCGGGTTGTGTGAGGACGATGCCCTTGCCGCCTTCCGCGGGCACCTGGTGCAGGCCGGAATTGTAATTGGTGGTGTAGACAATGGACTCGTTGCCAAGCCACGTCATCTGCGCCCAGTTGGATGAGGCAATCTGTGTTGTCACACCGCCCTTCACCGGGGCCTTGAAAATCTTTCCGCCGGTTGCGTAAGCGAGCCACTTCCCATCGGCAGAGAACACTGCCGATCCCTGGACTCCCCCCGAACCGTCCACTGGGGTGATCTGACCGTCGTCGAGTCTTCGGATATAAAGGTTGCTGCGGCCTTCGGAAACAGCGCCGAAGGCTACCACCTGGCCATCCTCGGAAATCCCGACCACGTCCGAGAGAAAAGGAGGAATAGCGAGATCCGCGGGAAGATCGATCGCGAGGTGAGCGGGTCTCGTCTCTTCATTCCTGCCAAAGGATTTCGCGGCGAAAACTGCCGCAAGAAGAAGCGAAGCTGCAGATATCGCCCACGGCAGGCGTGACCTGGCTCTCGTCCTCGCTGAAGTCTGCGCTCTTGTTTCTGTCGATCCCTGTATTCCCCCGAAAGGCGTCACGAGCGCCGAACTGAATTCCGCGGCGGTGTGGAATCGATCCGCCGGAAGCTTCTCGAGGGCACGCATCACCGCGGCATTCACCGATGCGGGTACAGACTTTCTCTGGCCAGTCAGAGGGCGCGGGCTCTCTGTCATGACTCGTGCGACAATCGCCTGAACAGTCGGACCCGTGAACGGCGCCTCGCCGACGAGCATCTCATATAGAACTGCGCCGAGCGCGTAGATGTCGGCGCGTCCGTCGATTGCACGCTCCCCCATCGCCTGCTCAGGCGCCATGTACGCCGGCGTTCCAAGCGACAATCCCGTCTGCGTCATGCGCGCACCGCCCGCCGCACTCACCGCGAGCGCAATTCCAAAATCCGCGACGAGCGCCTGATTCTCGTGAATGAGAATGTTCTCGGGCTTTATGTCGCGATGCACGACGCCGTTTCTGTGCGCATAGTCGAGCGCGCTCGCGACTTCCCGCGCAATTCGAACCGCGTCATCGACTGCGAGCTGCGTCTCACGCTCCAGCCTCGTGCGCAGGGATTCGCCCGCAACATAGGGCATTACGTAATACAGAAGCCCGCCTGCCTCGCCCGAATCCAGCAACGGCAGGATATGCGGATGCTGAAGCTTGGCCGTCGTCTTGATCTCAGCGAGAAAACGCTCGGCGCCCAGGGCAGCGGCGAGATCAGGGTGCAGGACTTTTATCGCGACGTCGCGCTCATGGCGCAGGTCATGCGCGAGATAGACAGTCGCCATTCCTCCGACGCCGATCTCGCGTCCGACGCGATAGCGGTTTTCGAGAGCACTGGCGAGACGGGACATTACGTCACTCATGAGGCGGCAAACTTAGGAGATGTCCTACCACCGCGAAACAAGAACCTTCTCCCCAGGCGAAAATGACGCTCACCCTGACCTCACCCGCATTCCATGACGGCGGCCGCATTCCGAAGAAATACACTTGCGAAGGTGATGACCTCTCACCACCGCTCGAATGGAGCAATCCGCCGGCTGGAACCACGAGCTTCGCCCTCATCGTGGACGATCCCGATGCGCCCGACCCCGCAAGACCACTCAGGATCTACGTGCACTGGGTGCTCTACAACATCGCGGCCAACGCGATCGGTCTTGTCGAAAATGCTTCGCGCGGAAATCTTCCGCCCGGCGCCGTGACCGGAACCAATGACTGGAAAAAGACCGAGTGGGGTGGACCATGTCCTCCAATCGGACGTCACCGTTATTTCTTCAGGCTCTACGCTCTCGACATCACGCTCGGCAATCTCGGGGCGGGAAAGAAGAGCGATCTGGAAGCGGCGATGCAGGGACATATCCTCTCGCAGGCGCAGCTGATGGGGACATACCAGAAGGGAGACTGACGACGGACCTTACAGGAAATCGCGCGGCCTGTAGCTTCTTCGTCCATCATGGACAACTTCTCCTCGCACGACGCGCTTTCACTCGCCGAGCTGGTCCGCACCGGGCAGGTCTCGGCGCGAGAGCTGGTCAGTGCTTCGATCGAGAACATCGAGGCCCTGAATCCGAAGCTCAATGCTGTCGTTCACAAGATGTACGACCGCGCGTTGAAGGAAGCAGAGTCGCCAGTTGATGGTCCATTCACGGGCGTGCCGTTCATGCTCAAGGACCTGCTGTCGTGGTTCGGAGGGGAGCCGACGACAAGCGGGAGCCGCTATTACAAAGGCTGGATTGCTCCGCACGATACGGAGATTGTAAAACGCTATCGCCGCTCCGGTGTGATCGTCGTCGGCAAGACGAATACGCCTGAATTCGGGCTCACTCCATTCACGGAGCCCGAGCTGTTCGGACCGACTCTGAATCCCTGGGATACAACCCGCACAACCGGCGGATCGTCCGGCGGATCAGGGGCCGCAGTTGCGAGCGGCATGGTACCCTGGGCGGGCGGAGGCGACGGAGGCGGATCGATTCGCATTCCCGCGTCATGCTGTGGGATCTTCGGGCTCAAGCCAACTCGCGCGCGCACGCCGGCAGGGCCAGTCACCGGCGAGCATTGGCAGGGCGCTGCAATCGAGCACTGCCTGACCCGCTCCGTACGAGACAGCGCCGCGATGCTCGACGCAATCTCGGGCCGTGATGTCGGCGCCCCTTACTGGGCGCCGGAGCCGGAGCGTCCATTCCTCGAAGAAGTGGGAAGAGATCCCGGAAAGCTACGCATAGCGTTCACGAGCAAGCCGCTTCTCGGGGACAATGTGCATGACGACTGCAAAGCCGCGCTTCAGGATGCGGTAACACTGCTCGCTTCGCTTGGACACGATCTCGTGGAGTCGGAACCGCCGGTAGACGCAGATCAATTCAACCGCGCATTTCTCATCATGGTGTGCGGCGAAGTGCGCGCGGGGATCATGGAAGGCGCGAAGCTCGTCGGTCGCAATGCGACGCCGGCAGATGTCGAGAGCACAACGTGGGCGCTGAACCTGCTCGGGGCCGCGATGTCGGCCGGCGATTTCGTTCACGCGGAGCACTACCTCCGAAGCTCGGCGCGGCGAATGGGTGAATTCTGCCAGAACTACGACCTGCTCCTCACGCCGACGATGTCCGTTCCTCCGTTTCCAACCGGGTCACTTCAGCCCAAGCCGCACGAGCGCGCTCTGATGAAAGTTCTCGGACGACTTCGCGCGGGAAATGTTCTTCGCCTGATCGGGGCTCTGGAGAAATCGGCAGCGGAAGTTTTCGACGCGATTCCGTACACCCCGCTGTTCAACGTGAGCGGGCAGCCTGCGATGTCAGTTCCTCTTTACTGGAACGCGCAGAACCTTCCAATCGGTGTGCATTTTGTCGCGCGGTTTGGCGACGAGGCGACGCTGTTCAGGATCGCAGCGCAGCTCGAGCAGACGAGGCCATGGATGAATCGGAGGCCTCCAGTTTCCGCATAGCATTCTCGGCGACGGGCAATGAGATCGACACGGTAGTTCCCTTGCCAGGTGTGCTCTCGATGGCCACGTCACCACTCATCGCGAGCACGATGTCCCGGACGATGGAGAGCCCCAGGCCTACACCCGGATGCCGTCGCGTTCCGCCTTGATCGACCTGGAAGAACGGGTCGAAGACGTGAGCGAGATTCTCCTCGGAAATCCCAATGCCGGTATCGGCGACTTTGATGGTCACGCAGTCCCCCGCTCGCCCGGCGTCTATATGAATTAGGCCACCGGGCTCGGTGAACTTCACGGAATTGGTGACCAGATTCAGAAGTATCTGCCGGAGCCTGTCGGGATCGGCATGCACGAAGAGTGACGAATCGATCTCGCCCACGCGCAGTGTAAGCGCTTTCTTCGTCGTTTCCGGCGCGATTATGTGCTCCACCGCTTCGACCGAAGTTCTGACATTCACCTCCTGAAGGACGAATGAGAGGCGTCCGGCCTCGACTTGAGCAAAGCCGAGGACGTCCTCGATCAGCGAGAGGAGGTGCCGCTGGCTCTGGCGAATCCGCTCGAGAATACCCCGCTGGCTCTCATTGAGCGGACCTTCGATGTCGAGCAGCAGGAGCTCGACGTAGCCCGTGATCGCGTTGAGGGGAGTCCGGAGCTCATGGCTCACGACGGCGAGGAACCCCGATTTCGCCTTGTTCGCGCTTTCAGCAAGCTCGCGCGCTATGTGGAGATCGCGTGCGGCACGCCTCCGTTCTGCCATTGAAGCGCCGAGCACAAGGAACGTTGCGCCGGCAATTCCCGCGAACAGCTGCAGCGACAGGAGATTGTCGTGCAGGTCGCCTCGCGCGAATGGCCCCTGACCCATGGCTGTGTACACGATTGCGACCATTGTTGTAAGCGTCGTCGACGTGACTGCTCCGCGAGGTCCGAACCTGAGCGCCGCCCAGATGAGCGGCGGGAACAACATGTACTCACGTGCGCGTGCGACTCCTTCGTGTCCCGGAGGAGCGCCGAAGACGAGGAACGAGGTGATCGCAATCACCGACGCAATTCCAACCGACTCACTGATTCGGGGTATTCGAACTCGAGGCTTCCACTCGAGCCAGACCAGAATGAGCGGGGCTACCAGGATGTCGCCGATCGCGTCGCCGAGCCACCAGGCCAGCCAGGTCTCTCCGTATCCGGCCGGAGGTATCAGGTCGAACGCGAGGAGGGTGGTGACACCTATGGTCGCTGAAATCAGAGTGCTCACACCCGCCGCAAGGAACATGAGTGCGAGGACGTCGCGCACGCGGTCGAGCTGAGGACGGAACATCGGGACTTTTCGCAGCAGGTAAGCCCCGACGAGTGCTTCCATCGTGTTACCGATCGCGATTCCTGCGGCTGCGAAAGGTGGTGCGTCCGAGAGGTAGTTTGCTGTGAACGCGCCGATCGCGATCGCCGGCCAGAGCCTGAATCCGCCGAGCAGCAGCGAGGCGAGCGCGATCCCGCTCGCCGGCCAGACGACCGTCGCAAACCCGCCTACCGCGTCGAGGCTGAGGCCGATCCTCGCCGCGACGACGTAGGCAAGCGCGACGATGGCGATCTGTAGTGCGAGCGCCGTCGTTGATTCACGACTCCGATTCCCAGCCATTACCACCCTTTCGAAGGACCCTTAATTCTGTGTAATTGGCGTCCCTCCCGCGAGCAGGTTACCGGTCTAGAATCCCTGGCCGATCCTGGCTGTGAATTTCCACTTGCCGGGCTGATCGATTGGCCGGGTCACCCCCGTTGCCAGCGCACCGCTGAAGAACGTCACGAGAAACTCGGCCGATGCTTTCATTCCATCGGTCGGCCGCGAGATGGGTGTCAACGTCGAATCAGCGGGGTTGAAGGTCGAGCCGAGAAACAGCAGCGCCTCGCGAGCCGCGTCGCTCGAAACCTCGGCCCATCCTCCGTGGATCCCTGCCGCGATGCCGGGCGCAAGTCCGGGCAGAACGAGCGCATTCGGGAACCGCATCGGAGCTCTCAGTATTGGAAGCGTGTAGCCAAGCACGGCGCGAATCAGCGCAGCCCGGTCGCCGGCAAACTCCTTGTATTCGTATCCGCTCAATCCCATGTCGCCGCCGAGCTCGAACATCGTCTGCGGCTGCGGATTGCCGAGCAGGGTTCCCGCATCGCCGCGCGCATACA
>DASWQD010000051.1:0-3403 GCA_036398255.1 Gemmatimonadaceae bacterium
GGTGCCATCCAGCGACGAGCTACGAGATACGAGCTACTCGCTTGTTGTCTTTCGCGAGTAGCTCGTAGCTCGTAGCTCGTAGCGCTACTTATCTGTAACTCGAATCGATATTCGAGAGGCTCATCCTGATCGTATTCCACGAATTCCGCACCGCATTGCTCGCGCGAGACTGCGCGATCGTCGTATCGACACGGCGAGCTGCGTTGATGAGAGCGCGACCGGCCATCATCGATGCATCGGCGGTGCTCGAGCTGCGAACTATCTGCTCGTAAAGCGACGCATTGTCGGCGAACGCCGAGAGCGCGAACCAGAGGTCGACGTCGGCATCACCAAGGCGAGTGTTGAGACGGCCCATGCTCGTGACCGAGAGATCCTGGCGCTGTCTTGCTGCAATCGACTGAGCATTGCGACGAAGCGTGGACGCATCGGCCGCGCTCAGTACCATCGTGCTTCCGGTTCCCGTTCCGACTCCACCTGTGCCAACGTTCCCGGCAATTCCGAGCGAGCGCGCCGTGCGCCAATCGAGATTACCCGTCGCGTTCAGTCCCTTGTCGATCTGATACTCGAAGAGCGCGCGCTGCGTTGCGTACGAAAGAGTACCGTCGATCGTGCCTCGATAATAATCCTCTCTTGCAAGCGCTGTCTGCGCGGCGCGAATCATCTCGTACGAGGTGAAAAGCGTGGACTCGTCCGACCTGCGCAGTCCGCGGCCACGAAGTGTTACCGCCTGCTCGAGCTGAACGGCGAGCCGAGTTCCCGCGGGCACGCTGACGTTGCGGCCTTCAGAGAGAAGGGAGCCGAGTATGCCAAGAATTCCTGATTGTGACTGACTTTGCGATCCTGCGCCGGCGATTGCGGCTCCAATTCCGCCGCGGCCGCCAACGAGAACCACGCGCTGATTCGCCATCGAGTCGATCTGCCTCCGCTCGGCGGCATCAGTGCTCGTGAGCTTTCCCTGAATTACGTAGCTGGTTCCATCCGACAGTGTCAGTCGGTCAAAATCGACTTCGATGACGCCGGACTGCGAGCGCGTCGCCGGTTGCACGTACGTGACGACGCCGCGGATGCGGCTGCCTTCGGGAATCACTGTATATCCATCGATTCCGACGGTGTCCTCGACGACGGTCTCGAAGGTCTGGCCCTGTCTCAGGGTGCCTGATTCGAGAGCTGTCGTGGTACGGACGATGATGACGCTGTTCTGCGGGAGGACTATTCGTCCCTGCGCCTGTCCTGACGTGACGGCGCTGACTGATATCGCCGCGCCGATGGCCGCGAGCGAAAGAAGTCTTTTTATCGGTTGCATCCCTGGTCTCCTCTTCTATGGTAAGCCTCTCTTCCTCACACTTCTTTTACAAAAGGCGTACCGTAGAAAACAGGAGTTAACGAGGCGGAGAGGGTCTTAAGAGGTTTTTTCCGTATCCTTGCCTGAGCCACCTGAGGCCTGGATCGCGTTTCAGATGCAGCTGATAGTGAAGGTCGGCACGAGGCTGGTAGGCGGAAAGCAGTTGCAACGCGCGCGAGGTATCGCCCACCGCGGCGATCCCTGCTGCGACATATGCGGCTTCGTGCGAGTTTGGACGAGTCGGGTCGAACAGCTTCAGTGAGCGCTCGATGAATGCGCGAGCGGCTGTGGTGTCGCCCTGCGCTGCGAGCGCACGCGCCATCGATGCAAAGGCCAGGGCCTGCTCCCGTCCAGTAGTGATCTGAATCTCCGCTTCCGCATGACGCTGGGCATCGGCAGGGTTTCCGAGCGCCATGGCGATCTGCGTTGCGGCCTGTCGCGCGAGAACATACGTCGACTGGAGTGCAATTGAGCTATCCGCCCACGGCTTCGCCCGGGAGTATTGCTCATTCCACATGTAGTGAAGCGCGATGAACGCAACGGTCTGCGCATCTGAGGGATTAATCGTGGTAGCCCGCATCCAATCGGACAGCACGGCCTTGTCATCGAGCAAGTCCTGGTGGATAAGGCCGAGCTCGAACCATGCATCGGCATTCATGGAATCAATTGCCATCGAGCGGCGGAGGTCCTTCAACGCGGCGGTCAGATCACTGGGGTCGACCAAACGTGCTATGCGCGCCTTTGCCAGCCACGCGATGGCATTCTCCGGATCCAGATCCACTGCCCGTTGACTCGCGTTGACCGCGAGATGCAGAAGTGAATCGGGCGAGAAACCGGATACATCCAGGCCGCGCCTGTGGGCGAACGTTGCCGCTCGTGACAGCTCGGCCCATGCAGCCGCAAATGAAGAATCTCGCGCGATAGCCTGTGAGTGCAGCGCGATTGCTCGCGCAATTCCCACTGATGTTCGGAGCCCCATCTGCGCCTTGCCGAGCCGGTAGAGCTCTCGCGCCGCAGAATCGCTGCTGAGTTTTGGAGCTCGTGCCGCTGGGGCAGCCGGCGCGGAAGTATCGCCCGGCAGGAGCATCGATCCGGCAATTGCGAGTATTGCTACGACGCCCGCCGCGACAGCCAGTCCGGTTTTCCGGTTTCTCGGTGGAGAGACGGGAATCTCGGCGGTGCGGTAAGTCTCGAGCGCTTCAGCGAGCTCGGTTGCGGAGGAGAATCGAACGTCGGGATTGCGCGCGACCGCCTTGTCGATGATGCGCTCGATGTTCTCGGGGACGTCGGGCCGTGAATCTCTCAGCGGATCGGGTCGGGCAGTGAGCGCGCGGGTGATCACCTCGCGTCCCCCCGTTCCAAAAGGAGGCTTGCCGGAGAGCATCTCGTAGAGCAGACATCCCAGCGCCCAGACGTCGGAGCGCTCGTCAACGTTTTCAACGAGAGCCTGCTCCGGACTCATGTATGTCGGAGTGCCTATCGCCATACCGCTTCCAGTGAGGCGATCATCGCGCGCGGCGTCGAGAGCGCGAGCAATTCCGAAATCGCAGACGACAGCGTGCCCGCGGGAGAGAAGAATGTTCTCGGGCTTGATGTCGCGATGAATTATTCCGAGAGAGTGTGCGTATCCGATCGCTTCAGCTGCCTCCTTCGTGAGACGCACCGACTCGTCGACCGGGAGCGGCCCTTTCTGCTCCATGTAGTGCCGGAGACTTTCCCCTTCGACATACGGCATGACGTAGTAGAGGAGATCACCTGCCTCTCCGGAGTCGTGCACGGTGAGGATGTTGGGGTGCGACAGTTTCGCGGCGAGTCGAATCTCGCGAAGGAATCGCTCGCGCCCGAGAGCGAGCGCGACCTCGGGGTGCATGACCTTGAGCGCGACAGCGCGATCGTGCCTCAGGTCATTCGCGAGGTAAACAGTGGCCATGCCGCCTCGAGCTATCTCGCGCTCGATGCGGTAGCGATCACCAACCAGCTCAGGGTGGACCGGTGGCGTCATGTCGGCGGGGCAGGATTTCCGCCAACAATATTAAGGGTTCCTTTCCGCGCCGCGACAAA
>DASWQD010000052.1:0-4739 GCA_036398255.1 Gemmatimonadaceae bacterium
GCCAGCCCCCGAACAGAGTTCCAAGCGCGATGGCGGTATGAGCGCTGAGGATGACCCACACCGGGATGTGATCGGCGTTGGGAATGTGGAGATTGCCGATGAAGCCGGTCTGCGCTCTCAGGAGTGGCTCGACCGTGACGAGAAGCCCGACGATGATGCCCATGGTCTTCTGCGCATCGTTGCCGCCGTGGGCAAGCGAGAATGCGGCCGAGCTCAACAACTGCCCTCGCTGGAAGAACCGGTTGACCTTTGCCGGCGCAGTCCAGTGAAAGAGCCAGTAGAGAGCAACCATGATCGTGAACCCGAGCGCCATCCCGAAAAGCGGTGAGACCGCGATGAACGTCAGGGTCTCGATCCACTTCTTTCCCCACAGGAGGGCTCCCCACCCCGCCTTCGCTATAGCGGCGCCGGCATATCCGCCGATCAGCGCGTGCGACGAGCTCGACGGAATCCCGTAGAACCACGTCAACAGATCCCAGATGATCGCGCCGAGAAGACCTGCGAGGATCACGCTCGGCGTAACGATGTTGAGATCGATCATTCCCTTCCCAATCGCCTTCGCAACCGCGGTCGTGAAGACGAACGCGGCGATGAAATTGAAAAACGCGGCCCAGATGACCGCGGCGATGGGGCTCAAAACACGCGTGCCAACGATTGTCGCAATCGAGTTCGCCGAATCGTGGAAGCCGTTGATGAAGTCGAAGACGAGCGCGATTACTACGATGCCGATTACGTAGTAAAGCATCGATCAGGCGTTCTTGAGTGCGATGCTCTGGAGCGTGTTGCCGACGTCCTCACACTGGTCGATCGCGTCCTCGAGCTTGTCGAACAGCTCCTTCCATTTCATCACCTCGATGGCATCGGTGGTGGAGCTGAAAAGTTTCTCGACGGCCTCGTGATACAGCGCGTCACCTTCCTCCTCGAGCATCTTGAGCTGCCGGTTGGCCGCGGTGACAGCCTTCGGATCCTTCATCTTGTTGACGGTTTCCTCGATGCACCGAGTGGCGCGCACGAGGACTTCGGAAAGAATGACTCCGTGCTGGCGCGATTCCTTGATGTGAAAGATCGAGACCCGGCGGGCGCACCCGTCGATGAGATCCACCACCTCGTTCAGGTGGCCCGCGAGTGCGTGAATGTCCTCGCGATCGAACGGCGTGACGAACGTCCGGTTGATCCGGTCGATCGTATCATGCGTGAGATTGTCGGCCTCGTGCTCGAGCGTTTTGATTTGTGCGACGTTTTGCTCGAGCTTCCTGGGGTCCTTGAACAGCTCGTGCAGCAGAGCGGCCGATCCGGACAGCTTGCTGGCCACCTGTGCAAACAGGTCGTAGAACTGGTTGTCGCGCGGGATTAACTGCAAGCTTGGGCTCCGATCGCAGGAAAAGGGGCGGTGCGGCTGATGTAACAGGGGAATTTACGTGCCCTGTGCATGGGGAGCCACCATAATGGCTCCCATTAGCCTCCCGACAGGACCGCCCAGACTGAAAAAGCAACCGAGCAGTCATTGACGCTCAGATGACCGCTCATAACATATGTACACGATGCAGCATGCCACAGTTGGAGCAGATCGTATTCTCATTGTTGACGACGAGCCGGACATTGTGGCTCTGACCTCCTACCATATCGCCGCGGCCGGGTACCAGCCCATCACGGCCCTTACCGGGGAGGAAGCAATCGAGAAGGCGCGAATGGGGGGTATCGCCCTGGTGGTTCTCGACCTGATGCTGCCGGACATGTCGGGCTTCGACGTGATGACCACCCTCCGTGAGGATCCCAGCGCCGGCAACTGCGCATTCCTCATGGTAACGGCACTCCGCGAGGACGCCGATCGTATCCGCGGACTCTCCCTGGGGGCCGACGACTATCTGACGAAGCCCTTCAACCCCGATGAGCTCGTGCTCAGGGTCTCGGCAATTCTTCGCCGCGCGCGCGCGCCGCGGATTCCGAGTGAAGCCGACACCATCGGCCCGATCGTCGTGGACCGGCCGGGCCATCGGGTCAGCGTCCGTGGCACCGACGTCGGTCTCACACCGACCGAGTATCGCCTGCTCCTTCTTATGGTAGACAGCCGCGGTCTTGCGCAGCGAAGAGAACATCTGCTGCAGGCGGTCTGGGGCGCGGAGCCCGACATGCAGACGAGGACAGTCGACGTCCACATCCAGAGGCTGAGAACCAAGCTCGGCGACGCCGGTCAGATGATCGAGACCGTCCGCGGCTTCGGGTACCGGCTGTCGGCCGAGAACGCGCCGCGCTAGATGAGACTCGTCTATCGCCTTCTGATCTTCTCGCTCGCGCTCGTCATGATCATGACGGCGTTCGTCATGGCCATAGTCGACATGCGCCTGAGGGAGCGGATCGTCACCGAGCGCGCAGCGGAGCTCGCACGCGAGGCTCGCATCATCGGTGTGCACTGGGAATCCGGTAAACCACCCCAGGAGGCGGCGCTCGCCTCTGCCGCAGCGCTCGACGGCCGAGTCAGCTTCATCGACAAGACCGGAACGATCGTCGGGGACGCAGCGTTCGGTACTTTGAAGGCAGGCGTGCCCGGCCAGAAAGCCATGCGCCCCGAGGTCATGCAGGCGATGAAGACGGGAACGGGCATGGCCATCGACCCGGTTGACGAAGACGGGAGCTCCGATCTCTTCGTCGCCGTCCAGACTCCGAAGGGAATCGTGCGCATCGGCGTGCAGATGTCGAGCCTCGACCTCATCTTCGACCAGGCGCGCCAGGACGTCGTGTCCGCCGGATTCGTCGCGCTCCTGTGGGCCGGCTTGTTCGCAGTTGTATTCGCGAGATACATCTCGAAGCCCGTGATTCAGCTTCGCGACATGGCGCGCGCGCTGAGCCGCCGCGAATTCGAGGGTCATCCGGTAATCGACGCACCAGGCGAGGTGGGCGACCTCGCGGAGTCGCTCGAACAGCTTTCAGCGCGCCTCCAGGCGCTCGAGAGCCTGCGCCGCGAGTTCATCGTGAATGTCTCGCACGAGCTGTCCTCGCCGCTCACCATCGCGAGCGGATTCGCCGCGACACTCGCGCGGCATGATCCGCCGCCAGAGTCGCGAAAGCAGTTTGCGCGCGCGATTCTCTCGAACACTCACCGAATGCAGCGCGTCGTGGAGAACATGCTCGACCTGTCGCGCATCGAATCGGGGTCGTGGATACCGCGGCTCGAGCGAGTGGACCTCCGCGAGATGATCGCGGACATCTTCGACGCAATCGGCCCGGCCGCGGAGCAGAAGAACATCGCGCTCCGCAGCGAGGTCGAAGCACGCCACGCCGTCATTCAGGCCGACCCGACGTGGGTGAGACAGATCATCGGCAACCTCTCCGAGAATGCGCTTCGCTATACGGTGCGCGGCGAGATTGTCGCATTCGTTCAGGGCGACTCCGGTGGAACATGGTTCGGAGTTCGTGATACCGGAGAAGGAATCGCCCCGTATCACCTCCCGAGAATTTTCGAGCGCCTGTATCGCGCCGATCCAGGCCGCGCGCGCCCGTCGGGAGGAAGCGGACTCGGACTCACCATCGTGAAGCACATGGCTGAAGCACACGGCGGAACGGTCAGCGCCGAAAGCACAGTCGGTGTCGGGACGACGATCAAAGTGTTTTTCCCGACTACTGTTCCTCAGCACAAGGTCCTCACCCCGCGAGGCACTCCGCGCGTTGCGCTCGATCGCGCCGTCACGCCTGCGTAGTCGCAACCTTGCGGATCACGATTTCGTTACGGGAGAAAACGCACACGCCGTAACGCAAAAGTTACGCGCCTTCCCCTTCCACAGCCGATACTGGCAACCCAGAATGCGAGCGGCGAAAGATCGCTGACTCACAGGGAGCACTCCGATCTTTCGCCGGAAATCAAACCAGTTTCCTGGGGAGAGGATCATGGTGAGAATCACACGCGCCTTGCTGAGCGTGGCAGCCGTCGCTGCCGTATCAGCGTGCTCCAATGAGACGACGTCTCCGGCCGCAAACCCGGATCTCGCGATTTCATACTCGCAGGCCGAAACCGGCAACGGCGCTCCGAGCGGGCAGCACTACACGCTCAACATCATTGGAATGGAAAAGGGGAAGACAACGAACATGCAGGCGACGGGCAGTGCGATGTTCGTCGGACTCGATCGTACGGGTGACAACGTCACCACCAAGATCATGCTCACCGAGAGCCTCGATGGCAGCTTCGCGATCACCGACAAGAACGGTACCGACGGAGTTGCCGGATACACTCTCCCCGCGCCCACTGATGGATCCGGAGTCCAGCAGTACGCGGTGTACGCTCGCGCAGTCGGCACGCCGGGCGGGCAGGCCACCATCACCACGTGCGCCGAAGGTTATGTCGACAGCACCGACGCGCAGATCGCTGACGAAGTCTGTTCCACGGAGAACAAGGTTTTCACGCACGACGGTCGCCCGAAGTTCGAGAACGTCACGCAGCAGCTGACGACTATCGTCATCGACGATGCGCTCGAGCCGGGGGCTTACCTCGCGTGCACCGGCGACGCGACCGGACCTGACATCCGCGTCAGTCTGTTCGACGACTGCCTGTACAATTACTTCTGGAAGTACGACAACGAGGGACTGCGCATTCTGCAGATACGCTTCTACCCGATAGGATAAGCGAGCAAGGAAAAAGAAAAGCGTCGGCGAATGCCGGCGCTTTTTTCTTACGGTACGCCTCGGCTCGCGACGAGGCGGGGGTTCTCGAACGGCTTCACGAGCAGTACCCCGGCGACGAACCCGCC
>DASWQD010000053.1:0-2596 GCA_036398255.1 Gemmatimonadaceae bacterium
CGACCAGCTCGGTGTTCAATGACTTCGAGCTCGAGCACACGTTTCCGATCATCGGCCGCCGCGTAATGCTGCTCAATGGAAGGAAGCTTCGCGCAGGAAGTCATTCCGCGATCATCGTGCTCGCGATGGAGGACGTCACCGAGAGACGGCGCTCGGAAGCAGACCTGAGGGCGATCGAGAACTACGCCCAGGATATCGTCGACACAGTGCGTGAGCCGCTGCTCATTCTCGACACGACTCTGCGCGTGCAATCGGGAAATCGCGCCTTCTATCGCACATTCCAGGTATCGCCGGAGGAAACGGAGAACCGGCTGATTTACGAGCTGGGCAACGGGCAATGGGATATCCCCGACCTGCGCACTCTTCTCGAGGACATCGTTCCAACGAGCTCGGTGTTCAATGACTTCGAGCTCGAGCACGACTTCCCGGCGCTTGGTCGGCGCGTGATGCTGCTGAACGCGAGAAAGCTTCAGGCCGGGCATCACGGCGAGCTACTCGTGCTTGCGATGGAGGACGTGACGGATCGCCGCCGTGCAGAAGAAGAAGTGGCGAGCGCGAAGGAGGCTTCGGAGATCGCGAACCAGACGAAGAGTCTCTTTCTCGCCAACATGAGTCACGAGCTCAGGACTCCGCTCAACGCGATCGTCGGCTATTCCGAGATGCTCCAGGAGGAAGCGGCAGAGCAGTCGCTCGACTCCTTCGTCGTGGACCTGGAAAAAATCAACGCGTCTGGGAAACAGCTTCTCGGTCTGATCAACGACATTCTCGACCTCTCGAAGATCGAGGCGGGAAAGATGGATCTATTCCTCGAGAACTTCGATCTGAGCGAGCTGATCGATGAAGTCTCTGAAACCATCGCCCCGATGGTGGCCAAGAATGCCAACGTTCTGAAGATAGATAGAGCCGCGAATCTCGGTGTGATGCGGGCAGATCAGGTCAAGGTGCGGCAGGCGCTGTTCAACCTTCTGTCGAACGCGGCCAAGTTCACGCACGAGGGAACCATCACGCTCGAAGCCGAAAGGGCGCGAATGGATGGATCGGAGTGGATTGTGTTCCGGGTAATCGATACCGGGATTGGCCTGACGTCCGACAAACTTCTGCGACTCTTTCAGGACTTCACTCAGGCAGATGCATCCACCACGCGGAAGTTTGGTGGAACGGGTCTGGGGCTGGCTCTCACACGACGCTTTTGCCAGATGATGGGAGGCGACGTCACTGTCCGCAGCGTGCCCGGCGAAGGGAGTACGTTCACCATCAAGCTCCCGGCAATCGTCGCCGAGCTCGAAACTGAGGTTGAAAAGAGTGACGCCGCGCACGCTTCCCGGCTCGTGAGCACTGACCGGCGGGACAGCGATCCGGCTCCCCTCCCGTCGACATGCGTGCTCGTCATCGACGACAACGCTGCTCAACGCGATCTGATGCGGCGCTTTCTCGTCAAGGAAGGCTTTGCAGTGCGATGCGCAGGCAGCGGCGAAGAGGGACTCCGTCTCGCGAGAGAGATGCTTCCAATCGCAATTACCCTCGACGTGATGATGCCAGACATGGATGGCTGGGCGGTGCTCAAGGCGTTGCGAGCTGATCCCGTCCTGTGCGACGTCCCGGTGATCATGCTGACGATGGTCGACGATCGCGAGCGCGGCCTCTCATACGGTGCGACTGACTATCTGACGAAGCCGGTGAATCGCCACCGCCTGTCGAGAATCCTCAGACAATACTCCTGCGGCAATCCGCCGTGCCCGGTGCTCGTAGTAGACGATGACGCGGGAATGCGCGGTGCGATGCGGCGAATGCTCGAGAAGAACGGCTGCCGTGTAACGGAGGCCGAGAACGGAGAGGCCGCGCTCGCGAAGATGGTCGAGGAGAGGCCGAGCCTGATCTTTCTGGACCTGCTGATGGATGTGATGGACGGTTTCGAATTCACCGAGCATGTGAGGGTGCATCCAGAGTGGCGATCGATCCCGATTGTAGTGGTCACCGCCCATGACCTCACCGCCCAGGATCGAAAGCGTCTCAATGGAAGGGTAGAGACCGTTCTTCAAAAAGCAGGCAGGTCGAAGGGTGAGCTGCTGTCGCAGGTGCTCGACGCACTCGACAACTGTGCGATCCCTCGTGTAGCGGAGGTTTAGCACCGTGCCGCGGATTCTCCTCGTCGAGGACAATGAGATGAATCGCGACATGCTGTCCCGCCGATTGCAGCGGAGGGGCTACGATGTCATCCTCGCAGTTGACGGACAGATCGGCATCGAGCTGGCGCAATCTGAAGCACCCGATCTCATACTCATGGACATGAGTCTTCCCGTCATCGATGGGTGGGAGGCAACGCGCACCCTGAAAGCCGGCGATGCAACCCGGAACATTCCAGTGATTGCTCTGACGGCGCATGCGATGTCGACAGACCGCGACAAGGCAATTCAGGCCGGCTGCGACGACTACGATACGAAGCCAATCGAGCTGTCGAGACTTCTCGGCAAGATGGAGGCATTGATGAAGCCCGGGGTTGCGCAATGACCGCGCTTCCGGCGGCAATCGAAGAAGCGGTGCAACATCGGCTGCCCGCAGGTCTCCTTCACGATCTGCGCACTCCGCTCGCGCACAT
>DASWQD010000054.1:0-5099 GCA_036398255.1 Gemmatimonadaceae bacterium
CCGGCGTGACCACAGAAACAGCTACTGCGAGAGCAGCCCGAGCTTCAGAGCAAAGGCCACGTAATCGGATCGATGCGCCAGGCCAAGCTTCTCGTTGATCCGCTGCTTGTAGGTATCGACGGTCTTCGGGCTGATGAAAAGCTTCTCCCCGATTTCAGGGGCACTGAAACCGCCGGCGACATAGCGGAGCACGTCACGCTCGCGCTCGGTGAGCTTCTCGTATTTCTCCCTCTCGTCGGCGTGCTCTGATTTACGCTTGATGCCCTTGGCGAGAGCCCTTGCTGCAGTCGGTTGCATGTACATGTCTCCGTGCGCCAGCGCGCGCACCGCGTCGACAAGCTCGCGGTCGGCCGCGCTCTTGACGAGATAGCCGCTCGCGCCCGCCTCGAGAACCTTCACCAGGTAGGCGTCCTCGGCATGCATTGTCAGAATGAGAATCTTTCCGCGAATCTTTTTCTCGACCATTTCCTGGGTCGCGGTGATTCCGTCCATCTCCCCCATCGAGAGATCCATCACGATCACGTCCGGATTCACGCGCTCGGCCAGCGCTACAGCTTCCCTTCCGTTCGAGGCCTCGCCGATGACCTGGATGTCTTTCGCTGCACCGAGAACCGCCTTCACTCCGGCACGCACCACGGCGTGATCGTCGGCGAGAATGACCTTGATTACGTCGACGCTCATGACGCCGCCTTCATTCGGCTCAGCTCCGCAGTCACGCGAGTTCCTCCGTTCCTGTTCTCGATGGTCATCGTTCCCCCCGCAAGCAGCACCCGATCCTTCATCCGCGCGAGACCGCTTCTCCTGTTCGGCATGAGAAGCATGTCGCTCTCGTAGCCCGCCTCCAGGCGGACCTGCCCGTCAATCACAGCCACGTTTACGCTAGCAGATTTTCCGCCTCGGTGCATCTCCAGCTCACGGAGAGTCTCCTCCGCTACCCGGAATAATGTTGCCGAGATCTCTGCCGGAATCGATCGCGCGGCGCTGGCTACCGTGACCTCCACCTTCGTCCCCGAGCGGTCTTCAATCTGCCCCGCCAGGGAGGCGAGTGCCGCTTCCAGCCCGAGGTCCTCGGCGACGCGCGAGTGCAAAGTGTACGACACGGCAACGACCTCTTCCATCGCCGCGGAGATCATGCCGTTCGCGGCAGCGATCCTGTTCCGCATCTCCGTGATCTCTGTCTCGCGTGCAGCCGCAGCAACCTGGAGGCGCACCGCGGCGAGCGTCTGGGCAATCGAATCGTGCAGCTCGCGTGAAATGCTCGCCCGCTCATCGTCATGCGCGCGCACCACCTGGGCTCCCAGGTCCTGAATTCGCTTTCGCTCGGCCGCGAGTGAATCGAGCAGGCTGTTGACCGTGTCGCCAAGACGCACCAGGTCCTTGTCCGCATAGGGAAGCGCAACTGCACGTGCGTTGAACTCCCCGGAGGTTACGCGTGCGGCCAGCTCCTCGAGCCTGTCGATCGGCCGCAGCGCCAGCCGGACAAGAAGGAGATTCACCAGCGATGCCGCGGCCAGCGCGATTACCGCCGTCATGAGTTCGGACCTGTTGAGCCCGATCGCCGACGCGACGATGATGACGTTCGCTCCGATGAGCTTCGCGACGAGCGGGACCCGCAGTACCCACTGAACGATCCGCTTCATCGCTACTCGACTATGAGCGCCGTGACCATGCCGAACATTCCGTGATCCGACTCGGCGTGGGGAAGAATGTGGCAGTGGAATGCCCAGACTCCCGGGTTGTTGCAGCTCACGATCGCGTCCCATCTCTCGCCGGGGGCGATGTTGAGCGTGTCGCACTTCCATGGAGCAGGCTGCGCCCAACCGTCCTTTGCGATCACGGTCATGTGCATCCCGTGAAGGTGCATCGGGTGGATCATCATCCCTTCGTTCATGAAACGAAGGCGCAGCTTCTGCCCCTTCTTCACCTTGATCGGCTCGGTCGCCGGGAATCCCTTGCCGTTCAGGGTGTAGCCGTGCATCCCGTCGTTGAGGATCATCACGTAGTCCACGTCCACCTTTTCGATCGGCGCCGGATTGCGCGGCTCCACGATGAAGGCTCCGAGAAGCCCGAGTCCAACCTGTTTAGCCGCGTTGTGGTGCGAGTGGTACATATGCGAGCCATGGTTGCCCTCGGGCACTACGAACTCGTAAGTGAATGATTCACCCGGCTTGATGGGCGGCTGGGTGATGAATGGAACACCGTCCATTGCATTCGGCAGCTCGAGTCCGTGGAAGTGCACCGCGGTGGATTCGGTGAGCTTGTTGTGCACGATCATGCGGACCTTGTCGCCTTCGCGAACGCGAATCTGCGGTCCCGGCACCTGCCCGTTGTAGGCCCATGCCTCGACTTTCTGCCCTGGCGCGGTCTCCCACTTCATTTGCGATGCGGTGATCTCGAAGACTTTTACTCCCCCGATGATTTTGGGAGCGAGGGGCTGGTTTCCCTTCCCCTCGGTCTTCGCTGGAAATGCCTTGATCCCGGCTTCGTGCATCGCGTCCATCGCGGCAGCGGCGGCTGCCGGCGAAACGGGCGCGGGATTAGGCGCGGTGGTCCCGCCGCTAGCATCGTGGCGCGATGGAGTCGATTTCTGTGCACTCGAGTCCTTGCAGGCGACAAGAGCGCCTCCCGCCATTGCAGTCGCGGCCGCACTTTTCAGGAAGGATCGACGTGACGCGATACTGTATAGAAAATCCGCCGCCTGCGACGGAATCGATGTTTCTGACATTCTTTTCGACGCTCCGGTTGTGTGTTTGCCTCTGGTAATCCAAGCTACCGGAGCAGGAGAATCCGCTCTGTCGGGAGGAGCGCGATTCCTGTGTCAGGGTTTCCCCGATGGCTCTAGATTCCGCTCATGACCGCGATTGAAGGTCCCACAAGAGAAGCGATAACGGATGCCATCCTCGCCGGAATCGTCACGATTTCTGCCGATGCGATCATCTGCGTCGACGATTCCCAGCGGGTCATCTTCTTCAATGAAGGCGCGGAGTCGATCTTCGGATACGCGGCGAGCGAGATCATGGGCCAGCAGCTCGAGACGCTCATCCCCCACCGGTACCGCGCCACCCACGCCTCGCATGTCCGCGCGTTCGGGGATTCGCCCGTACACGCCCGGCGAATGGGAGAGCGGGGACAGATCCTCGGGCTGAGAAAGAACGGCGAGGAATTCCCGGCCGAGGCGGCCATCTCGCACCTCGAGCTTAAAGGGCAGCAGATCTACTCCGTTGTGCTGCGGGATGTGACGGATCGACGACGTGCCCATGAAACCCAGCGATTCCTGGCAGAGGCGGGCGAGACACTCGGTTCGTCGCTCGGTCACGACGAGACACTCCGGAACGTGGCGCGGCTCGCCGTTCCGGCCCTCGCTGACGCGTGCGTAGTCCACGCGTTCCACGGCGGGCAGTTCCATGGGGTTTCAGTTTCCCATATCGATGCGGTGAGGGGAGCAGAGCTCGAGCGCGAGCGAATCGAGCATCCTATAGATCCCGCGGGAGCTCACCCGGTTGCGGAGGTCATTCGGAGCCTCAAGCCACTTGCATGGTCGAGCGACAAGGAGCCGCCCATCACTGAGATCGCCGATCTGGCAGATATCTTCGGCGCTGTGCCATCCGCAGGGATAATCGTGCCTCTCATCGCAAGAGATCAGCTGCTGGGGGTCATCGGTTTGTACCGGGAAAAGGGCAGATACGACTCGAACGATTTCTTTCTCGCCGAGGAGCTCGCAAGACGCGCTGCCGTGGCGATCGACAACGCGCGCCTTCACGACTTGGTGCACGCAGGAATTCAGGCCCGCGATGACATGATCGGAATCGTGTCGCACGATCTCCGAAATCCTGTCAACGCCGTGAAGATGCTCACGGGCGTGATGCTCGACCGCCAGAGCAAGGAGGCGATTCCCGCCGAGATGGTCGATTATGCATCGCTGATTCGCCAGGCAGCGGAGCAGATGGATGGGCTCATTCGCGATCTGCTCGACGTGACGCGTGTCGAAGCCGGCCGGCTCGCCGTTGCGCGCCGGCGCGAGAACACTGAAGAGCTGCTGAGCGACGCCCTCCGCACTCTCGCGCCCGTCACCGAAGAAAAATCCATCAAGCTTCGTCTCAACGCGCCTGATGACCTCCCGGATGTTGTGGCTGACCGCGAGAGAATCGGCCAGGCCATCTCGAATCTCGTCGGCAACGCCGTGAAATTTTCTCCCGCAGGAGGCGAGATCACCGTGAGAGTCGCGGTGCTCGACAATGAGCTGGTGCTGTCAGTGAGTGACAAGGGTCAGGGGATGACGCCCGAACAGCTCTCTCACGCGTTTGACCGTTTCTGGCAGTCCAGCCGCACCGATCGTCAGGGCGCCGGGCTTGGACTCGCGATCACGAAAGGAATCATCGAGGCGCATGGCGGCCGGATCTGGGCCGAGTCGTCTCCCGGCTCTGGAAGCACGTTCTACTTTACTCTGCCGATCGCGGGCTAGAGGACAAGAACGACGGAACAAAGAAAGGCCAAGAATGGAGTTCTCAGTCACTGATGATCCGAGGGGCGAAATGAACTACATCTCGGTGATTCGAGAGGATTGCGTTCTTATCCCGGAACTCGCCTGCGGCCCAGATCAGAGTAACGCCAACTGCGAGCGAGAGTGCCGTTGCCTCGCCCCTCGGATCTTTAGTGACTGAGAACTCCATTCTTGGCCTTTCTTTGTTCCGTCGTTGGTAAAAAAAACCGGCCCCCTGAGGGGGCCGGCTTCTCGCTCCGCATCACTTAGAAAGCTACCACACCCTCGGCAACGAATCCCTTGAACTTCGCGCCGTTGCGAATGTCAGTCGTCGGGAAGTCGTTGTACTTCTGATTGACCCACTCACCCTTCAGCAGCACGTTCGGGGTGATGAACCAGCCGCCGCCAAGGTTGTAGCGATCGACGCTCACCTTGTTGGTGATCCCGACGAGCTCGCCCTTTGCCGTGTTGTACCGGCCGGCGACGAAGACTCTTTCGTCAGCCAGGAAGCGATATGTCACTTCGCCGGCATACTGGTTCCACTTGCGGTTCGATGTCTCGGTTGCCGCACGACCTTCTGTCTGCTCGATCACTCCAAAGAATTCCAGTCCGTTGAACT
>DASWQD010000055.1:0-6292 GCA_036398255.1 Gemmatimonadaceae bacterium
TCGAGTGCTTGGCCTGCTCCGGGCCGAAAACAGCCCTGTTGGATGATTAAACGGAATCCGGGCGGCCGATTCCGGGAGGCACCCTTACTTCAGCTGGAGGTCAGACGGAGGCGAGGGTCTCCTTGAACACCTCGAGAGCGAGCTCGACTTTTCCGAAAGGCGCGGAGACCTGGACTCCCTGTACTGACGGGCGCACGCGCTCGAGCATCTCGCGCGCGATCGCGATTCCCTCGCGGACGCCGTGCTCCTTCGATTTCTCGTTCGCCTTCCGCATCCGCTCGATGATGTGAGCAGGCACAGTGACGCCGGGGACCTCATTCGCGAGGAACTCGGCGTTTCTCAACGATACGAGCGGCCAGATTCCGGCGATGATCGGGATGCGCTTGCCTTCGAGCTTTGCGAGGAAGCTCTCGAGCTGCTCGACGTCGAACACCGGCTGCGTGATCGCGTACTCCGCTCCCGCCTCGACTTTCCACGCGAACCGCTTCAGCTCGTGGTCGATGTCGATTGCTCCGGGGTTCACTCCAACTCCAATCGCGAAGCTGGTGGGTGTACCGATCGAGTTTCCCCCCGGATCGAGCCCGTGATTCAGGTTGTTCACGAGATTCGTGAGGCCGATCGCATCGATGTCGAACACCGCGGTAGCATTCGGATACGGGCCCATCTTCGGCGGATCTCCGGTGATGATGAGCATGTTGCGGAGTCCGATTGCAGCTGCGCCGAGGAGGTCGGAGAGCATGCCGAGAAGGTTGCGGTCGCGGCAGCAGTAGTGTGTGACCGTCTCGATGCCGACCTGCTGCTCGATGAGCAGGCTGGTGAGCAGAGCACCCATTCTGCTTTGCGCGCGCGGACCGTCCGGAACGTTGACTGCGTCAACGCCCGCATCCTTCAGTGCTTTCGTGTCGCGCAGCATCTTCGAAGCATCGACGCCGCGCGGCGGCACGATTTCCACCGACGTGACGAAATCGCCGCGGTCCAGGCGCGCCGCGAACTTCGAGCGCTCTCCGAATGGAAGTGGATCGCTCGGCTTGTCGTGCGGTACTTCAGGCGTGTCTCCGCTTCCATTTATCGCGCGTCTTGGTACGCGTGCCTGTCGCGGCGAGAGAGGCCTGATGCCCTCGACGATTGCGGCAATGTGCTCGGGAGTGGTGCCACAGCATCCGCCCACGACTTTGGCGCCCGCGCGCACGAGGTGCGCCGCGTATGTCGCCATGTACTCGGGACTCGCCATGTACATGCTGCGGCCCTGAACCTCGCGCGGCATTCCGGCGTTCGGCTGCGCGCTCAGCTTCTTCCGCGTGACCTTCGTCATCTTCTCGATTGCGTCGAGAATGATCTGCGGTCCGACTGAGCAGTTGAGCCCGATGATGTCGGCCCCGTACGCGTCGAGCGCCTTCGCGATGTCCGGTGCTGAAGCGCCGTATGGCGAAAGACAGTCGGTGCCGATCGTCATCTGGGCAACGACCGGCATCGACGAATCGACTTCGCGCGCTGCACGAATGGCCTGCTCGATCTCCGAGAGATCCGCGAACGTCTCGAGGATGAAGAAGTCCGCGCCGCCATCCTTGAGTCCCCGCATCTGCTCGGCGAAAACTTCCCGCGCTTCGTCCAGCGATGTGGGTCCGTACGGCTCGAGCCTGATACCGAGCGGGCCGACGGCGCCGGCTACGAGCACATTGTCGCCCGCTTCGCCGCGTGCGAGCTCGGCAGCGGCCTTGTTGATCGCGTGCACCTGTGTCTCGAGGCCGTATCCGGTGAGCTTCGTGCGGCTCGCGCCGAAAGTGTTGGTCTCGATTACTTCGGCGCCGGCATCGACATATGCGCGGTGAACTTCACGAACGAGGTCGGGCGCTTTTAGGTCGAGCTCATCGTAGTTCTGGTTGATGAACACGCCCTTGGAATACAGCATCGTGCCCATGGCGCCGTCGAAGACGACGACCTGGTTGGGATCGAGGAGGTGCTCCAGCAGGTGCTTGCGATCACTCATTTGAGCAGCGACTGGATCTCTTCGGTTCTGATCGCGCCCGTGTACGCGAGCTGCGGATGTTCCGCGACCTTTGCGGCGAGAGCGACACGGCCTGGCTCACGGTTCCTGAAGTTGAGCCATGCGAAAAGTCCAATGCTCGCGTACATGATGCCGGGGAGTCCGAAGCCGAGTCCGACCCTGGTGAGGGCGACAAGGATGGAGAGCACGCCGGCTGCGACGACGCCGAGGTAGTGGCGCGAATACGTGATCGCGTCGTAGGACTCGACGGGAGTGAGGCCGAGGGATTCGCGTGTGACCCAGGCACGCCGGTAGAGCCAGGAGAAGAGCAGGAAAATCAGAATCCAGCCAAACCCATAGATGATGAACAGCTTCTGCAGCTGCTCCCATGAGGTTACCGCAACCGCGCCGTTGCGCGTGAACAGCGAGACGAACGAGCTGGCGAGGAATCGAAGCGGCTGAACGTAGAAGAGCACGGTGAAGAGCAGGATGCCGTTGATGAAGATTGACGGCTTGTCCTTCAGCGGATACCTGCGGAACAGAACTGTGTGCACGAACCAGATGTAGAACAGCGCGATGAAGCTCAGGGCGAACGGAATGAACCCGTAGAGATTCCTGACGAGATCATCGTAGCTGCGCGGCGGATCCATGCTCACGACGAGCAGCGTCGCGGCGAACGCAATCATGCCGTCGGAGAACGCCTCGACGCGGGTGATCTCGTTCTCGCGAACGGGGATAGTGGGCACGATCATGCGTCGGCCCTGGCTTCAGCGAGCGAGATCTCTCCTTCGGCAGCGCGGTCGAGGGCGACTTCTTCGTTGACTGTCGCTGCCGACGGCGCCTGCCCGCGCACAGCGTAGTACTTCGCTTCGGGGTGGTGGATGATGATCGCAGCTGTGCTCTGCTCGGGAAGAAGCTGGAAAGATTCTGTGTAGTCCATGCCTAGAGCGTCCTTTGCGGGGAGAAGCTTGAAGACTACCGCATGATCGTCGAGATCCGGGCATGCGCCGTATCCCCACGAGTACCGCTTTCCACCGCGTGAAGGTTGGCCTTCCTCGAATTTGTGCGGCGCCTCGATGCCCAGCTCCTTCTTGATGCGCCGGTGCATCCACTCGGCAACCGCTTCTGCTGATTCTACGGAAAGCCCGTGCGAGTAGAAAGCCTCGGTGTACTCGTGCGCTCCCTGCAGCTTCTCGAAGTGGGCGGTGGCTTCCTGCCCGACCGTGACGATCTGAAGCGGGATGACGTCCACCTGATCCGATTCCGCGGAACGGACGTAGTCGGCGAGGCAAAGCCTCTCTCTTCCCACCATTCTCGGGAAGTGGAAGCGTGCTATCTCCCGAAGACTTCCTCCATCGCTCGCGTATGCTGCCGGATCGTAGATGATGACGTCGTTGCCGACTGACTGGGCGGGGAAGTAGCCGTAGACAGCCTGCGGCTTGATCCATCCATTCTGCGTCGCTTCTTCCTTGAGGCGCGCGAGGGCCGGCTCGAATTCCTCTCTGACGGTCTTTTCATACTGCTCGCCTGATCCGCGCGCACCCCATTGCAGACGGTACAGCTCGTCGAGGTCGAGCAACTCGAAGACTTCATCGATCGGAATGTCTCGAAGCACGCGCGTTCCCCAGAACGGAGGCGTCGGAATCGGATTGTTCGATGCGACGTCGCTTCGCTTTCCTCCTTCGTCTCCGCTCGAGATGTCCTTTCCGACCTGCGTCTTGAGGAAGATGTCGGCGCGCGCCGCCTCGAGGTTCTTCGAGATGAAGGATTCGCGTGACTCGGCGTCCTGGAGCTTGTCCATCGTCTCGAGGCCTTCGAACGCGTCCTTGCAGTAGAAGACGCCCGCGTCGTACTCGCGTTCCTCTTCTACAAAAAGAGCCCTGCGTCCGAACCGGCGGTTGATTGCCGCACCGCCGATGAGGACCGGGATTTTCATCCCTCTCTTGTCTAGCTCCTTCACTGCGAGCGGCATCTGCTTGGACGTGCTCACGAGCAGCGCCGACAGTCCTATCGCATCCGCCTGAACTTCGGTCGCCTTCTCCAGAATCGTGTTGACCGGCACCTGTTTGCCGAGGTCGTAGACAGTGTAGCCGTTGTTGGAGAGGATCGTGTTGACGAGAGACTTGCCGATGTCGTGCACGTCGCCGTACACCGTGGCGAGAACGACGCGGCCCTTGGTGTAGCCTTCGGCTTTCTCGAGAAACTGCTCGAGATGCTTGACGGCTTTCTTCATCACTTCTGCTGACTGAAGCACGAAGGGAAGAATCAGCTCGCCGGCGCCGAACTTGTCTCCGACTTCCTTCATTGCAGGGAGAAGAACGTCGTTCAGGACTCTCACCGGATTCTCTCTGACGCCTGAAGCGTCGAGGACGTCTTCGATGTTCTCCTTTTTCCGGTGGAGAATCATCCAGTGAATCTTTTCATCGGACGACATTCCGGCTGTCGGATCCGCTTTCTCTGTTGCCTCTGTCCCCTCTGTATCTCGCGCGGCCGAAAAATGCTCTATGTAGCGCTGCAGTGCGTCCGGCCGCGCATTGAAGACGAGATCGTTGGCCAATTCTCTCTCGTTCTCAGGAATCTCGGCGTACGGTGTGATGTGCGCCGGGTTCACGATTGCGGCGTCGAGTCCCGCTGCAACGCAATGGTGCAGGAAGACGGAGTTGAGGACTGCCCGCGCTTCGGGCGTCAGCCCGAAGCTGACGTTCGACACGCCAAGTATGGTCGAGACGCCTGGCAGCTCGCGTTTGATGAGCCGGATGCCTTCGATCGTTTCACGGCCGGAGTCGATCCATTCCGCATCGCCGGTGGCGAGCGTGAATGTCAACGCGTCGTAGATGATGTCTTCGGGGGCCAGCCCGTACTCATCCACTACTATAGTATAGATCTTCTTCGCGACCTCGAGCTTCCGCTCGCGGGTCTTGGCCATGCCGATCTCGTCGATCGTGAGCGCGATGACTGCTGCGCCGTGCTTCTTGACGAGAGGCACGACCGAGTCGATGCGCTTGCGGCCGTTCTCCATGTTGATGGAGTTGACGATCCCGCGCCCGGGGATGTGCTCGAGCGCTGATTCGATGACGTTCGCTTCCGTCGAGTCGATGACGAGCGGCGTCTCGACACTCATGCTCAGCAGCTTCACGACCTTCGACATCTGCTCGGCTTCATCTGCCCGCTCGGTGAGAGCGACGCAGACGTCGAGGACGTGGGCACCGGAATCGACCTGGTCTCTCGCTACCTCGAGGATGCCCTCGTAGTCGTCCGCGAGCAGAAGTCTTTTGACTTTGCGGGAGCCCTGTGAATTGACGCGCTCGCCGACCAGGAGAGGGGGCGGATCCTGGTGGAGAGTGATCGCGCGCATCGCGGAGCTTACGCGAGGGACCTTGTGATGGTGGTGTCTCTTTCCGTTCGCGCCAACTTCAGCCCGGGGGGCGACGGTCTCGAGCGCTTTCACTACGGCTTCGAGGTGCGCGGGCGTGGTGCCGCAACATCCGCCGACGATCCGCACGCCGAAATCCTTCACGAATTCTGCGAGCGCCTCGGCCATCGGCGCCGGCTCGAGCGGATATACCGCTTCGCCCACGCCGGTGTTGAGCGGAAGTCCCGCGTTCGGAATGACGGAGAGCGGAAGCGTCGCGTTCTCGGACAGATACCGGATCGGCTCGCGCATATGCTCGGGTCCTGTCGAGCAATTCAGCCCGATGACATCGACGCCGAGTGACTCCAGTGTCGTCATCGCGCTCGCGATGTCGGTGCCGAGGAGCATGCGGCCCGACACGTCGAGTGTAACCTGGGCCTGAAGCGGGATTCGACGCCCAAGCTCGGTGAAGAGCTGCTCGATTCCTGCAACTGCCGCCTTCACCTCGAGGATGTCCTGGGACGTCTCGATGAGGAGGACATCCACGCCGCCTTCCATAAGGTATTGGGCCTGGTCGTGGAAATTCCTCGCGAGCTCCTCGAACGTGATGTTGCCGAGCGCTGGATCCGAGCTCGAAGGAAGCATTCCTGTCGGGCCCATGCTCGCGGCGACGAATCGCGGCTTCTCGGGAGTGCTGTACTTATCGGCTGCTGCGCGAGCGACTCGCGCCGCGGCGACATTCACTTCGCGGACCTTGTCGCCCAAGCCCCATTCTTCGAGGCGGCGGGGTGTGCTCTGGAAGGTGCACGTCTCGACAACGTCGCATCCGACTTCGAGGAACGACTCGTGGATCGCCTGGATTACGTCGGGGCGAGTTATGACGAGGTGGTCGTTGCAGCCTTCGAGTGATTTCCCGCCGAAGTCCTCGGGCGTGAGGTTGAACCGCTGTATGCTGG
>DASWQD010000056.1:0-4863 GCA_036398255.1 Gemmatimonadaceae bacterium
CGCATCGCAGGGGTATTCGCGATCTGGGCCTGCGCCTTCCAAAGGTTATCCAGCCGCTCCACGGCCCGCTGGGCCACCTCGAAATGCTTGTGATGGAGCGCTATCAGCAGCTGCTCATTCAGTGCGTTTATCTTTGCGCCATTTGGATTCGGATGGTTCATCCCGTCGATAGCATTTACTACATCATCGAGCGCGTTTTCGGCCGAGGCAGGGTCGCCGGCGTAAACGCTCAACAGGGCGCGCGTCACTAGAAATCCAGGTTTCAGTGCCGGCTCGGCAAGCTCGATCGCCCGATCATAGTCTGCCCTGGCTTCGATGTAGTTTCCGAGAAACGCGTTGACGTGGCCGCGCTGCTGAAATCCGGACGCGCCGTTGGGGTTGAGCTCCGTGACACGCGTGTACTCGGCGCGGGCTTTCTCCAGCTCATTCGTGGCTCGATAGAGGTCGCCCGCGTAATCGTGGACGTAGGGAGCATCGGGCTCCAGCGAGAGCGCGTGCTGAACGTGGACTCGTGCTTCACCGAGATTGGAAGGCTCGAACTGTATGTAGGAGTTTGCCAGCTCCACATGCAGCGCAGTGAAGTCAGGACTCAGCTGGATTGCCTTGAGGAAGGCTTCGCGCTCTTCGGCCGTGCGACGGAGCACTCCGTTTGCGCGCGCGAGCGCTCGATAAGCCCGTGGTTCACCAGGCGCCGCGGCAACGAGCTGTTTCGCAGCGTCGAGTCTTCCGCTCAGGTCATTCGCAAAAGCCCGCTGCTCGATCGTGATCATCAGCTGCTCGAGAGGAGACGCGGTGGCAGCCTTGGAGACGGCGTGATCCAGGTGGGTCTTGTAGCCAGCGAGTGACGGATCTGCGATTGCGGCGTAGAGATGCGCCAGTGCAAACGAGCCGTCAGCATTGACGGCCTCCTGAAAATGCTTCAATGCGACAGGGTTCTGTTCCGCGTCGAGCGCGCGCAGCCCCATCATGAAATGCTCCTCGGCTGCCGGCACGGAAGTCGACACCGCGATCATGTGAGTAGACGCGGCCGCTGGCCCGCGAAACAGAGAGGGAGCCGAAGGCGGATTCTGCGCAGCCGCCGTGAATGCGGTTGCGGCAAGAGCAACAAGCATCAGCGTGGGAGCGGAACGGCGGGGAATCGGCATGAGCGATCTCCTGGGAAATGTTGTGTGGCATTTCCGTTCGGTGGAGTTCGCCGCGCCGGCGCGGGTGTCGAGCAGGGCACTCGTGTGGTGCGGCCCGGCGAACGTCGCCGCCGAGCGTGGGCTTGAGTATGAAAAGGGCCGGAGCAGGGCGCAAGATAGGTCTTGGCGGCCCGAGGTATATTCACCCGGGACCAGGGATACAGGAGCAAGTCGAGGGTGAAATTCTCGCGGGAAACAGTTGTCGGGGTCATTGGCGCTGGCGCGATGGGCAGCGGGATCGCACAGGTCGCAGCGACCTACGGGCACAATGTGCTGATTCTCGATCAGGACGCGTCTGCTCTGGAACGCGCGTCAACGGCTATTGAAAAGAATCTCGCGAGAGGTGTCGAAAAGAATCGACTGAGTGAATCGCAGGCGCAAGACATCAACTCCCGTGTGATGCATGCCCACTCATACGACGCGCTCCGCGAGGCTGGGCTGATTATCGAAGCAGTTGTCGAGAATCTCGAGATCAAGCGCGAGCTGTTCGAGTCGCTCGACAAGATCGTGAAGCCCGATGCGATTCTCGCCACCAACACCTCGTCGCTGTCGGTCACGGCAATTGCGAGAGGGTCGACGCGTCCGGAACGAGTCATCGGAATTCATTTTTTCAATCCGCCGACGGTCCTGCCCCTCGTCGAGATCGTTCCCGGTCTGGCGACGCTCCCGGAAGTCACGGAGCGCGCGCAGGCACTCGTCGATGCGTGGGGGAAGACGACAGTCGTCGCCTCGGATACTCCCGGATTCATCGTGAACCGGATTGCGCGGCCGTTCTACGGTGAGGCACTCCGCATTTACGAAGAAGGCATCGCCGACATGGCCACGATCGACTGGGCGATGAAGGAGATCGGCGGATTCAGGATGGGACCATTCGAGCTGATGGACTTCATCGGCAACGACGTCAACTTCGCCGCGACGAAGAGCGTCTACGAAGCAACGTTTCACGATTCGCGATTCCGCCCGGCTCTCACGCAGCAGCGTCTGTTCGACGCCGGATTTCTCGGAAGAAAGACCGGGCGCGGATACTACGATTATTCCGCCGGCGCATCGAGCCCGGAGCCGACTCGCGACCCCGAGCTGGGGCAGCTGATCTTCCGGCGGATTCTCTCGATGCTCATCAATCAGGCGGCGGACGCGCTCTACCTTCGCATCGCGTCGGCGCACGACATCGAGCTCGCAATGACGCTGGGCGTCAATTACCCGAAGGGACTGCTCGCCTGGGCGGACGAGCTCGGCATTCCCGAAACGGTGAAATGGCTCGGCGCCCTCCAGGAGTTCTACGGAGAGGAGCGGTACCGGCCGAGCCCGCTCCTCAAGACCATGGCCGCGGACGGGTTCACCTTCTTCAGCACCTGATAGACGCTAGCTTTAGCAATATGACCGGCACCATTGCATCTGCACATAAGGCCGAAACATCGGCTGTAAATCCGCGCTTCGACTGGAAGCGCATTGCGTATCTGCTCCTCGCATCACGCGGCCTCGACGACACCGAGGAGAACCGCCTGATGCCCGAAAAGAAAGTGGTCTACCAGTTTTCCGCGCGAGGACACGATCTCGCCCAGATCATCCTCGGAAGCCTGCTCGACGGAAAACACGATGCGGCCGGAGCGTACTATCGTTCCCGGCCGCTTCTCTTGACGCTCGGACTTTCGATCGAGGATGCATTCGCCGGCCCGCTGCGGAAGTCGGGCGGATTCAGCGACGGACGCGATATCGGCGTCGTGTGCAACCTTCCCAACACCGAAGGCGCTCTCGTCCTGCCGATGTCAGGCGACGTGGGCTCGCAGTACACGCCTTCGGTCGGCTGGGCGCAGGCAATCACTTACCACCGCGACGTGCTGGGCGACAAATCCTACGACGGGTCGATCGCCGTAGTGCTCGGAGGCGAAGCCTCAGTCGCGACGAACGGATTCTGGTCGGCTCTCACGATCGCGACAACGCTGAAGCTGCCGATCCTCTTCTATATAGAAGACAATCGCTACGGGATATCCGTGCCGAGCATCTTCCAGACTCCCGGCGGCAACATCGCCGAGAATCTCGGGTCGTTCGCGAACCTGTACATAAAGGAAGGGGACGGAACCGATCCTTCGGCGACAGCAACGCTGTTCGAAGACGTCATCGAGTACGTGCGTGGTGGCAAGGGCCCGGCACTGTTGCGCCTCGAAGTTCCGCGTCTTTGCGGGCATTCCGGACAGGACACCCAGGCGTACAAGACCGAAGACTGCATCGCCGACGAGAAGGCGCGCGATCCGCTTCCGAAGCTGCGCAACTATCTCGTGCCGGCGGTGATGTCGGAGAGCGAATGGAGCGCGCTCGAATCTCAGGTCGAGAAGGACGTTGCGGCAGCGCTCGAAGGAGCATTGAACCGGCCCGAGCCGGATCCGGCAAGGATCACCCGCTACCGTTTCGCCGAAGACGGGGATCCGCAAGCGGTGGGAGGACTCGCTCCCTCAGGTCACCGGTTTCCAGAATCGACAGACAAGCCTGCACCCGAGCCGCAGCGGACCAACATGCTCACGGCGATTCGCCGCACGCTCGAGGTGGAGCTTCGGACCAATCCGAAGGTGCTCGTGTTCGGAGAGGACATCGGTCCGAAGGGCGGAGTTCACGCGGCGACGATGGGCCTTCAGGATACGTTCGGAGACAAGCGCGTCTTCGACACGAGTCTTTCCGAAGAGGGAATCATCGGACGCGCTGTCGGAATGGCGATCGCCGGGCTTATGCCCGTGGCAGAGATACAGTTCAGGAAATACGCCGACCCGGCGACGGAGCAGCTCAACAACTGCGGAACGATTCGGTGGCGAACCGCGAATCGGTTTGCGGCTCCGATTGTCGTGCGGATGCCCGGAGGTTTCGCGAAAGTCGGCGACCCGTGGCACAGCGTGTCGGGAGAGGTTGTCTGGGCCCACGCGATCGGTTGGCAGATGGCGTATCCGTCGAATGCCGAAGATGCGGTCGGTCTGCTTCGCGCAGCCCTGCGCAGTGACAATCCCACGATTTTCTTCGAGCACAGGCATCTGCTCGACGGACCCTGGGCCCGCCGTCCATATCCGGGCGACAATTTCGTTCTTCCGTTTGGAAAGGCGAAGATCACGCAACCGGGCGACGCGATGACCGTCGTCACCTGGGGAGCGATGGTCGAGCGGTGCGAGCTTGCCGCAAAGAAGACCGGACAGTCGGTGGAGATCATCGATCTCAGAACCATGTCTCCGTGGGACAAGGAGGCGGTGCTCGATTCGGTGAAGCGCACGCGTCGCTGCCTCATCGTGCATGAAGATGGAATGACTGCCGGCTTCGGAGCCGAAGTCGCGGCCACCGTCGCGCAGGAAGCGTTCTTCAATCTCGACGCACCCATCCAGCGACTTGCGATTCCCGATGTGCCGGTCCCGCACAACTTCGGACTGATGGACGCTGTTGTTCCGACGGTGGAGTCGATTGCCGCGCGGATGACAGAGGTCCTGGAAGCGTAGGATGCCGACACTGGTTGATGTGACAGTCCCGGTCGGTCAGGCCGAGGGTACGGAGTCGGTGGTGTCGACGTGGTTCAAGGCAGTCGGCGACACTGTTTCCGAGAACGAGCCTCTTCTCGAGATAAGCACCGACAAGGTGAACATGGAGGTCGCTTCACCCGGGAGCGGCCGGCTTGCCGAGATCGTCATGAATGACGGCGAGCAGGTAG
>DASWQD010000057.1:0-3332 GCA_036398255.1 Gemmatimonadaceae bacterium
GTGCGAGCTTCTCGAGCATTCCCCAGCACGGGAAGTTGAAAGCGTTGATGTGAACCGCCGTTCCCTCGAGGGGAACGCAGATATGGCGGCCGATGAACGTGTTGTCCTTCGACAGCGGCTCGACCGCTCCATCGACGTAGAATGTCTCGTTGGGGAATTCGCGCCGGCCTTTGCTGGAATACGCGAAGAAGGTTCCGATTCCGCCTTCGATGTCGACCCACGAGTCGGTCTTCGTGGCCCCGGTCGCTTCGGAGAGCTTGTAGAACTCGTCCTTTCGCTCCAGCAGGTACTTCGCCATTTCCTTGAGCATTCGCGCGCGCTCGTGGAAAGTGAGCCTGCGCATGGCCGGATTGCCAACGCTGCGGGCGTATTCGAGCATGCCCTTGAAGTCGAGACCCTCGCTCGACGCTTCGCCGATTTTTTCGCCCGTTACGGCGTGAATGAGGTCGGCGGCTTTACCCGTGCCCGCGACCCATTCACCCTGGGCGAAGCTCTGCAGTCTGTTCATGAGCCGAAATTTACTGCAACGGGTGTATAAGCTTGCGAGCTACGAGCTCGTTTCCTTCCAGGTCTTGTAGCTGACCTGTTGAACCGGCCGGTCCGGCTCGACCTCCCGAAGCGGTTCCACCGGCTCGAGCGTCCGTCTCAGCTGCTCGGGAAGCGATTGATACAGTCTGGTGCCTTCGGTCTTCCAGGCGATCATCTCGTCGCTCACGTCCTTCACGATCTTCGCCGGATTTCCCACTACAACTTTGCGCGGTGGTATCTGCATCTCAGCGGGCACGAAGCACAATGCGCCGATGATGCATTCCTCGCCAATGACTGCGTTGTCCATGACGACGGCGTTCATGCCGACGAGAGAGTTGCGACCTATCCGCGCGCCGTGGACGACTGCGCCGTGGCCAATGTGCGCGCTCGTCTCGAGCACCACGGTAACGCCGGGGAACATGTGCACCGTGCAATTCTCCTGCACGTTGCATCCGTCTTCGATGATGATCCCGCCCCAGTCACCGCGGATCGCAGCTCCGGGCCCGACGTAGACGTCGCGTCCGATGATCACATTGCCGGTGATGGTCGCGTTCGGATGAATGAACGCGCTCTCGTGAATTACCGGCTTGAATCCGTCGAATTCGTAGATCACACTCGCTCGATGATCGTCGCCATGCCCTGGCCTACGCCGACGCACATCGTGCAAAGCGCATAGCGGCCGCCCTTTTCCTTCAGCTCGTGCGCGGCGGTGAGAATCAGGCGAGCTCCGGACATCCCAAGGGGATGGCCAAGCGCGATCGCCCCCCCATTCGGATTCACGCGCGCATCGTCGTCGGCAATACCAAGCTCTCTCAGGCACGCGAGTGACTGGGCCGCGAACGCTTCATTCAGCTCGATGACGTCGATCTGATCGAGCGTGAGCCCTGCCTTCTCCAGCGCCTTTCGCGACGATGGAACCGGGCCCATTCCCATGATCCGGGGCTCGACGCCCGCGGCCGCGGATGACACGATGCGAGCCATCGGCTCGAGGCCGTAGCGCGTGACTGCCTCTTCGGAAGCAACGAGCAGCGCAACCGATCCGTCGTTGATTCCCGAGGAGTTTCCGGCAGTGACCGATCCACCTGCACGAAACGCCGGCTTCAGCTTCGCGAGAGTCTCGAGATTCGTGTCCGGGCGAATGAACTCGTCTTCGGAAACGAGCTTCGTCTCTTTCTTGTGAGGGATCGTTACGGGAGCGATCTCGCGCTCGAACCGCCCGCGCTTCCGCGACGCGGCCGCCTTCATCTGCGAGCTACACGCGAACCCGTCCTGATCCTCGCGCGAAATCTTGAACTGCCCGGCGACGTTTTCCGCCGTCTCGCCCATCGCGTCTATACCATATATATCGCGCATCCGCGGATTCACGAATCTCCAGCCGATGCTCGTGTCGAACATCTCCACATTGCGGGCAAACGCCTGCGCGGCCTTCGACATCACGTACGGGGCCCGCGTCATGTGCTCAACGCCGCCAGCGATGAAGAGATCTCCATCGCCTGTCGATACCGCGCGGCCCGCATTCACCACCGCGTTCATCCCCGACGCGCAAAGGCGGTTGACGGTTTCCCCTGGAACTGAGGTCGGAAGCCCCGCGAGCAGGAGGGCAATCCGCGCGACGTTGCGGTTGTCCTCACCGGCCTGATTGGCGCAGCCAAGCACTACGTCGGCGATCTGGTCCGCCGGCACACTGGAATTCCGCCGCATCAGCTCGGCAATCGTGTGGGCCGCCAGATCGTCGGCGCGGACTGAAGACAGCGAGCCGCCGAAGCTTCCTATCGGCGAGCGGACGCCATCCACGATAAAGGCACTCTTCATACTGTAAAATCTAAGGGCAGCCGCCCCGGCCGATTGATGCCGGTCGCACTTTGGCGCACTATTGAGCCATATGAGGCGAATTCTGGTCGGACTGGCCGCGGCGTTTTGCATCGCATGCGACGATGGTATAGTCGGGACCTCCCACATCAGCGGCGATTACGAGCTCAAGACCATCAACGGCGTGTCCCTGCCGTATACCATGAGCGGCAGCGGAGCGAACAAGACGGAAGTGCTCGACCGCGTCATCACGCTGTACAACGGCGGCACCTATTCCGAATCCGGACACCTGCGAGTGACGGTGAACGGACAGGCGACGACGCAGGACATTACGGGGAGCGGGTCGTATTCGTTCTTTGGAACCGCCATCACGCTGCTGAGCAGCGACGGAAGGTACGAGCGCCGCGGTCTTTTCAACGAGAAGGCGATAACCATAATAGAAGAGGGTCTGAGCCAGGTCTTTTCGAAGTAGAGTACGGACCGTAGCTTCGGCGTCAGACGGGTTGGCAGCGACGTGAGGGGGAAGGATGAGCCAGACGCCAGACATCCGACGGCTTCCGGGAACTGCGTTCCTCGCTCTCCTCCTGCTCGCCGCCGGCGCAGAGGCTCAGATCGCGAGCGCAGGGCGAGTCCCGGCAACCGCAACAGTGACGGGCGTTGTGTTCGACAGCCTGTCGCGCGCCCCCCTCGCCGACGCGAGTGTGCAGCTGGTCTCCGCAAACAATCCCGCAGGGTTCGCTCGCACAGCAACCTCCGACTCGCTCGGGCGATTCACGCTCACCGAAATCCCCGACGGACTCTATACACTCGGGTTCTTCCATCCGCTTCTCGACTCGCTCGGTGTCATCGCTCCCCTTCGCGAAGTATTCATCGGGGGGCAGAGGCCGATGCAGGCAGATCTCGCTGTTCCTTCGCCCGCACGACTGAGAGTGGCGATCTGCGGAAAGCCGACATCCGCTGACTCAGGCGCCGTCGTCACGGGTGTCATCAGGAAT
>DASWQD010000058.1:0-5433 GCA_036398255.1 Gemmatimonadaceae bacterium
GTCTTCCGAATGCAGACAACGCCGCTCCATTGCGTCAGGGAAAAGAAAGGGCAGCTGAATCAGCTGCCCTTTCAAATTACTTCCTCAGCGGCTCTGCGTCTCCCAAGCCTTTATCTCTTGAAGATGCCCTTCAGCTTCTTCTTCGCGGCTTCCTTCGTGCCTTCCTTTACGCCTTCCGTAATTCCTTCCTTTGCCCCCTGCTTTGCGGCAGCGGCAACGGAGTCGGCGTTGAAACCAGGCGCGTTGGGGTCCTTGCCTTCGCCCGCTGCCATCTGCGCATCCAGCTTCGGCATCTCGATCATCTTGTAGTCCGACGGAACTGCGAAGGTCGACGCAGGGATGCTCTCCTTCTTGAAGTTCACCATTTCCATGGTGGTGACAGCCGTCTCCTGCTTGCCCTTCTCATCCGTCGTCACGGTGTTCGTCACCATCTTGAGCGGCACGGCGTTTTTTGGAAGCTTGGCGTTCGCGGCCGCCATCTGGCTCTGATAGTCGGGGTTCTTGAACATGTCGAACTGCGCCATCATCGCCATCTGCTGGCTGTTCGAGACGAAGGGGTTTGCGATCTTGAGCGACGGCGCGAAATAATAGTCCGTCGTCGCTTCGCTGCGGCTCTTGCTCGTCTTGCCGAACATGCTCGCGCTCACCGTGTAGTTCTGGACCATCCGGATGTGGCGAGTCGGATACCCCTGCACCATCGGACCGGCGCCCAGGTCCTGGGCGTCGATCTTGACGTCCGAGATCTGCATCTTGACCAGGCCGCCGACCGCGTTGAGCACCTTGCTCATGCCGGCGAACATGTTCGCGATGTCCCATTTCATGTACTGCTTCTCTTTCGGGTCGACGAGCAGCATCTCCTTGCCGCCGTCTCTCACGATGAAGTAGCTGCCCTTTCCTCCGAACACCTCCGATCCGCCGGTGCTGGATGACGCGTCGAGGATCTCTAGCTTCGCATCGTCTCCCGCGTAGGTTCCGCGGCCGCGCAGAGTGACTGTCTCCTTGTTGCCGGTGGCCTTGCTCTGGGATTTCATGACGAATTCGTAGCTCATGCCGTCGGCGACAGGCATGGCGGCCGCGAATACGAGCGGAATTGCCGCGGCGGCGACAAATCGCACAGAGCGGCTCAGGCGCTTGGACATACAGGTTCTCCTTCTCGCTGCAGGGGGGCGGGAGGTTAGGGGTTTGACAGCCTTACAACATAAGTTCCCGCTTCGGCAGGGGCCAGTTTCGAAACCGTAACAAACCACGGGGACTGGGTCCTAGGCTTTTCCCTTGGGAAAGGCGATGGATGCCACGACAGATGCCGCAAGAACGGCCACGATTACCATCAGCGACAGGTGGATTGGTATCTCGTAGACGCTGGACAGCAGCATCTTCACGCCGACGAACGTCAGCACCGCGGCAATGCCGAGCTTGAGGAGGTGGAACTTGTTGATCACCCCGGCAAGCAGAAAATAGAGCGACCTGAGACCGAGAATCGCGCAGACGTTCGACGTATAGACGAGGAAGGGATCCTTCGTCACCGCAAAGATCGCGGGAATCGAATCCACAGCGAAAATGAGGTCTGTGGTTTCGACGAGCACGAGCACGACGAAAAGCGGAGTCGCCATGAGAGTCGGAGGTGCACCCCTCACGGGCGGTTCCTTCACGAAGAATTCCTGGCCCCGGTAGTCGTGCGTGATCGGGAGAATACGGCGCACCAGGCGAAGGATCGGGTTGGCCTCCGGCTCGATGTCCGATTCATCGTGGGTGGCCATCCGGATCCCCGTGAACACGAGGAACGCCCCGAACACATAGATCACCCAGTGGAACGCATTGATGAGAATCGCGCCGGCGGCGATCATCCCGCCGCGCATCAGCAGCGCGCCGATGATTCCCCAGAACAGAACGCGGTGCTGGTATTTGTCGGGGATCCTGAAATACGAGAAGATCAGGACGATGACGAAGATGTTGTCGACCGACAGCGAGTACTCGATCACGTAGCCGGTGACGAACTCGAGAGCGGCCTGGCGGCCGTACATCTGGAGAATGACTACTGCGAAGCCGAGTGAGAGCGTGATCCATACGGCGCTCCACGAAGCGGCTTCCTTGACCGACGCGGCGTGAGCCTTCCTGTTGAAGATGCCGAGATCGATCGCGAGCACGGCAAGCACGCCGATGTTGAATGCGACGAAGAGCGCCGTCTGACTCACCGAAGCGCTCTCATATTTCGAGTGGAATCTCGCGTGGTAACTGCAGGATCCAGGTCAGCGGCGTTCGATGGCGTCGCGCACGTCGAGCAGGATCTCGAAGTACAGCTGTTCACGCCGGTAGGCAAAGTCGAGCGACGCCATCTGCGACTGATCGCCCGATTCCTTCGCTCGCTCGAACGCCTCGGTGTACATCTCGTCGAGATTCTGAAGGATGACGTCACGGGAACGGGACATGAGGCCCTCTAGGATTGTATTGGCGGGTAGAATGTTTCCATGTCGGTCGATGCCCGAGATGCGCTCGAGAATTGTCTCGGGGTCGCGGCCCTCGAAGAGAAATTTCTTCGCCGCGCCAATCGCCAGCCGGCGCGGATTGAACGGGGGGGGGCATGCCCCCAATTAATATCGCTCCACTCCGAAAACAAAGCGGCTGACTGTGCCGCATTCCCTTGTGGCAACGCCGACGATGTCGACGCCGCTACAAGGGAATGCTCATTGTCCGCTACATCTTCACCAGCTCGACGCGCCTGTTGTTGGCTCGCCCTTCGGCTGTGTCGTTGCTGCCGATCGGCTTGGTGTCACCAAACCCTTTCGCATCGAGCCGTCCACCACTGACGCGGTATTCACTGACCAGCGCCGCTTTCACGGCAGCGGCGCGCCTGTCGCTCAGCGCCTTGTTCGCAGCGGCGTTGCCGACGTTGTCGGTGTGCCCTTCGATTCGCACGCGCAGGTCCGGATGCTGCTCGATCATGGAGGCGATCATCTTCAGCGTCGGCTGAGACTCCGGACGCAGCCGGTCACTGCCCGTGTCGAACAGCAGACCCTGGGTGACGACTCGCCCGTTTGCGGCAAGATCATCATAGAGGGACTTGCGACTCTCGGCCACACGAATGCGTGAGATGAATGCTGGATTCGCCTCATCCCGCGCGTCGATCACCAGATGCAGAACTTTCGATCGCTCGAAGTTGGCATTGGGCACATTGGCGACTCGCTTCTCGTCGAGATAGACCTTGATGTACTTGCCGTCACCGAGAATTCGAACCTGTGCGGCCTTGCCGCGATAGCGGGTTCGGTTCGCTTCGTTGTTCGAAAGCCTGACCTCGCCGCCTCCTCCGCCGACGAGCGACGCTCCGTCGCTGCCCCAGCTGATTATCGATGTTTTCGCATCGTCGATGCGTCCCTTGCTTCCGCGAAGGTGAAAATCAGCGCCATCGAGCGACGGTCGGTTGATGACGTCGATCTCGATCGTGAAACGCTGCGGGAGAACTTCCGGCAAGGGTATGCTGAGCTTGCTTTGGCTCGTCGCACGAACTACGCGGCGGCCCCCGAGCTCGGCGACTTCCATGTTGCCCTCCACGAATTCGAGCCGGGCAGGAAAGTTTCCGACTTGATCGTCGGTGAAATCGGCGAAGTAGATCACCCGCTCACCGGGGACGAAGTCGTAGTTCACCCAGAGCGCCGCAGCCGGCGCTGGAGCTGCTGCGGCCGTCGCGGTCCCGGGATTCGGCGGAGCCGGAGTTCCTCCCGCCCTCAGTCCCATCGCCTGAAGCATCTGTACCGCCACCGCGGCATCGGCCGCGTTCGCTGCCGGCGGCTTGCTCTTCATCATCTGCATCAGGGCCGCGGATGCATTCGCGTTCGACATGCCGTTCTGCACCATCAGCTGCAGCGCTGCTGCCTGTGCGGCGCTGCTGGACATTCCTGTTGCACTCGTGGATGTCATGATCTTGAGCGCTGCCGCCTGCGCGGCGGCGTTCGACAAGCCGGTGACGCTTGCCATCGCGCCAAGCACGCCGCCGGCTGCGACGGCTTTCGCACCGCCCGACATGAGGCTCCCGACGACTCCGCTGTTTGCGCACGGCCCCGTGCCAGTGGCAGCCGAGACTGCCGCGCCCGGCACTACAGTACACGCCACTCCTTTTGCCGCACCTTGCACGGCCTTGTTTCCCGCAACTGTTTTTGCTTTCTGTACGAGTCCGCCGAACCTGCTTTTCTTCTTGGTCGTCGTATCGGTGGTCGCTGAATCGGTGGTGGGCTCAGGTGGAGTCTGAGCGCGGACAACGTGCGCGCTGGCCAGTGTTCCGACAGTGGCGAGGAGCAGCAGCGCAGTCGAGGCGAGGCGGGCTTGCAGCATTGAATACTCCGGATTTCAAGTCGGTATCTCTCAAAGCATGGGCGACTTATCCGGGAATAGCTAGGTATGTAAATGATCAGTCAGGAATTGATCCGGTGAAACACGGATTCCTCGATCACTTTGCCTCCCTTCAAATGCTCGACGACGATTCGCTCCAGCAGATCAGGAGTGACGCCGCCGTACCACACGCCCTCCGGATAGACCACCACGACAGGGCCTCCAGCACAAACGCCGAGGCAGGGTGTCTCGCCACGCTTCACCCGGGTGGGCCCGAAGAGCAGGCCTTCACGCTGCAGAAGAGATGCAAGCAGTGAGTAGATCGCACGGCCCCTCCGATCAGGAGAACAGAACCCGCCGGTGCAGACGATGACGTGGCGCGAGTACGGCTCCATCCAGGGCTCGCCCATGGGTGGGATCGTCAAGGAAGGGGATCTCCGTCGACGAGCTTGTTGTCACCGGGTGGTGCGACGTACCGATACTTCTCGACGACCGCACCGCCGAACAGGTGCTCTTCGACAATGCGGCGAGCGCCCTCCTCGTCGACCTGGCAGTACCAGACATCCTCGGGATAGACCACCACCATCGGCCCGTGCCCGCACTGATTCATGCATCCCGAGTGGTTCACTCTAACGTCCCCGCGCATTCCGGTGGCCGCTACCAGCTTCTTGAGAATGGCGTGGACGTGCAGCGATCCGTCGAGCGGACAGGTTTTTCCGCTCGTGCAGACGAACACATGATGTTTGTACTGGCCCATCGGGGAAAGATGACCGCGTCTCCCGCCGGTTGACAGTCGCGGAAGTCAGGGATTGTTTCTGACATTCGCACTTTTGGAGAGAACTTGACCGACACTGCCGGCGCTGACGCAGCGATTGCCCGAAAGGGGTACGCCCATCCGGAAGCGCTTGTGAGCACCGAATGGCTCGCCGCTCACATCGACGACCCCGGCCTGCGGATTCTGGAGAGCAACGAAGACGTTCTCCTCTATGAGACCGGCCACATCCCCGGATCTCAGAAGATCGACTGGCACGAAGACCTGAACGATCCCGTGCAGCGCGACTACATATCGCAGCAGGGGTTCGAGGAGCTGCTTCGCGCGAAGGGAATTGACGA
>DASWQD010000059.1:0-2189 GCA_036398255.1 Gemmatimonadaceae bacterium
TTCGAGAGAAGGTTCACGAGAATCTGATTCAGGCGATCGTGGTCGGCCACGACCGCCAGCGGCCCTTCGCACCCCTCCTGTCTGAACGTCACATCGTGCGCCTCCAGCATCGGGTGGATGAGGAACCGCACCGACTCCAGCACGGTGCTGACTGAAGTGTTCTCGAGCTTGAGCGGAATGCGGCCTGTTTCCGTTTTCGCGAACATGAGAATGTCGTTCACGATCCCCAGCAGGTGCTGCTCGCTCCTCCGAATCCGCGTGATCGCTTCGCGCTGCTGCTCGCTGATCGGCCCGCGCATGCCGAGCTCGAGCAGCTCCGCATAGCCGGCGATCGCGTTGAGAGGCGTACGCAGCTCGTGGCTCATCGTGGCCAGGAAGTCCGTTTTCGCCCTGTCGGCGACAGCGGCGCGACCGACGGCTTCCACCGCCTCTTCGCGGGCACGCTCCGCCTCCTGATAGAGTCGTGCATTGTCCATTGCCATCGCGGCGCGCCCGGCCAGGTCTTCAGCGAAAAGCAGGTCGGTGGGGGTGTAACGGTGCCGGGTCGTCGCGGCGACAAAGGTTATCGCGCCGAGCAGTCGTCCTCTCGCCTTGAGAGGCGCGACGATGTAGGAGCAGAAGCCGAGCTCGCGAAGGAGCGCGAGCTGATCCTTGTCGATTGCTGCGAGGAGGTCCTCCGAGACCTCCGTGACCAGCTCGGGCTGCTGAGTCTCGAGAATCCTCGGCGCTCCGAAGATGTCGCCCGACTTTGGCGGGTACCGCAGCTGAAGGTCGCGCGCGTATCCCTGCCGGGCGGGATCAGGATGAAACACGGCGAGCCGCTCGATCGTGCTCTCGTCGCGGATGAGATCGACAATGCACCATGCGCCGAGCTCCGGCATCGCGAGCCGGGCGACCTTGGAAAGCGTTTCCTCGTAATCCAGCGACTCGAAAAGCGTACGGCTGATCTCAGCGAGGAAAAGCGCTCGTCGCTCAGGTTTCCGCCGCTCGTTTCGCACTACTTCTCGCGGCCCGTGACCGCTGCCGTAATCCGCCTGTTCGGAACCTCTGCGCGGCTTTACAGCTGGGTCAGGCAATTCATCCATGCGGGAATTCAGGGCACGAACCGCGCCTGTGGACTGTGAACAAATGTGAGAAGCCCGTTTTCTTTCCCTCTCGCAGGGAGGTGGACTTGACGGGTCCGGGAAAGGTGCTAATTTATTCGCCGCCTGCTAGATTTTTAGCATCACGCAACCAGGAGTAAAATGCCCGACAAGGACACCCTCTCGCGCCGGGAACGCCAGATCATGGACGTGCTGTACCGGATGGGGTCGGCGACGGCAGCCGAAGTGCAGGACAACATTCCAGAGGCGCCGAGCTATTCCGCTGTCCGCGCGCTTCTTCGAATCCTCGTGGACAAGGGACACATCAGGCATTCGTACGATGGTCCGCGATACGTCTATTCCCCGATCGTGTCACGCCCGGTGGCGCAGAAGTCTGCGCTCAGGCAGCTCGTGAAAACCTTTTTCGACGGATCTACGTCGAACGCTGTAGCCGCACTCCTGGATATGTCGGGGAAAGATCTGTCGGACGCGGAGCTGGACCGCCTCGCGAAGATCGTCGAGCAGGCGAAACAAGAGGAGAAGTGACGATGGCCATCGATTTCTTCGGACTAGCCGGCGGAGCCGCAATCAAGGCGGCATTGATACTCGCGATCGCGGGACTGATCACGTCGGCGTGGCGGAGCGCGTCAGCAGCCTCGAGGCATCTGGTCTGGACGCTGGCCGTAGCGGCGTCGCTTGCGGTTCCCGCAATCAGTGGCACGATTGGAAAGCTCGATGCGCCGCGAATCGAAATTAGCGCGTGGAAGACCGGCGGCGCCGCGCCGGTGATCTCTGTCTCGCCTGATCCGATAACAACCCCTCCTTCTCTCGAAGCACAACCCGAACCGGCGCCGAGCGTGATTGTGGTAGAGGCGGAATCGCCTCCGCGCGACGTGTCTTCATTCTCCGCGAGAATCGATTGGCGCTCAGTTCTTTTCCCGTTGTGGCTCGCCGGGGCGGTGCTGGCGCTCATTCCGCTTGTCGTCGCTCAGCTTCGCGTGCGCGCGATTGCGCGGAACGCCATCGCTGCCGGCAGGCGATGGACCGATCTCATCGCCGCCACCCCATCGATCTCGCGCTTCGCCGGCCGCGTTCGCATGCTCGAGA
>DASWQD010000060.1:0-9887 GCA_036398255.1 Gemmatimonadaceae bacterium
GCCGGAGCGCCGATTCTGACCGCCCTGACCACCCTGTGCACCGAGCTGGCCGCGCTGCGATGCCAGCTCTGCGCGCACCGAATCCGCATTCAGACCGAGAAGTGTTGCAACCGATGCGATCTCGTTCGGACTTCTCACCGCATCGTTCGAGACGGCGAGTACGTTGTCGCGCCGCTCCGTTTCGATCGAGACTTCACCGTTCATGCCGGGCATGAGAAGTCCGCTCACGTTGTCGATGCTCACGAGAACGGGGAACATCGTCACCGACTGCTGAATGGTTGCCTGCGGCTCGATCTTTTCCACTGTACCGGTGAACGGGCGATCAGGGAAAGCATCGACCGTGACAGTCGCTGGAAGTCCCGGGCGAACTTTGCCGATGTCCGTTTCGTTCACGAGCGTGCGCACGCGCACCTTCGTGAGGTCGGCCATTTTCAGAATGGTAGTTCCACCACCCGCGGTACCCGTGCCGGAAGCGATGACCTGTCCCAGAGCCACGGGCTTCTCGATCACTGTTCCCGAAACGGGGGCGCGAACGGTCGCATCCTCGAGACTCTGCGCGCGAATGTCGAGCGCAGCGCGATTGCGCAGCACCGTCGCCTGAGAGTTGGCGTAATCGACCTCGGCAGCTTCATTCTCGGCCGAGGTGATGATGCGCTCCTTGAAGAGCTGTGATGCGCGGTCTCTCGCGGTCTTCGAGACACGCAGCTTGATGAGCGCCGCATCCAGGTCGGCTTTCGCCTGCGCGTACGAGTTGCGCGTGTCACGCGTGTCGAGCTGCACGAGAAGATCACCGGGCTTTACGTACGTCCCTGTCTCCACAGGCATCGCGACGATCTGGCCGGATGACTTCGACTTCACTTCGATCACGTTGATCGGCTCGACAACACCGGTGGCTTCCGCGTCGACGACGATTGTCTGGCGCTGGACCGGCTCGACCGGGATGGTCAGCGCCTGTTCCTTTTTCTTCGAGCACGCAAGCGAAGCGAACAGTGCGAGCGCGATGATGGTTTTGCTGGACAAGGTCGTTCTCCTAGAGATCACGGCCGATGAGCGCTTCGAGCTGCGCCTTGGCCACGCGGTAGTCGTATCGTGCCCTGATGAGGGCCGTTCTGGCGTTGTCGAGCTGTGTCTGTGAAGTGAGCAGGTCGAGCAGCGTGGTTGCCCCGAGCTCGTACCTGCGCTGCTGTACTCTCAGGTCCTCTGTGGCGGCTGCAACCGAGACGGTCTGGATCTCGACCTGCTCTCGCGCGGTCCTCATCTGTCCGACGGACTGCACGAGCGTCTGCCTCGCAAGGAACCTCGCATCGCGGAGCGCTACCTCAGCGACATCCTCGGCAACGATGGCGCGAGCGACGTTCACCTCGCGCGTCAGGTTGTTGAACAAGGGGAAATTGAGGCTGAAGCTCAGGTTCTGATTGTACGCGTACCGCTCGTCGCCCATGCCGAACCTGGGGTCGAGACCGCTGCCGCTCCGGTTGAAGTTCATGTTGATCGTCGGGAGATACGACGTCTTCGCCGAACGAAGGCTCGCGTGCGCGGCGTCGAGCTCGGCGTCAGCCTGCTGAATTGCCGGCGCGCGGCTTACGAGCGGCTCGAGCTCGGCGAGACTCGGAATGACGACAACCTGGTCCAGCGTGTCAGACGTTGTAGCCGTAACAGTCTGCGGAGACGCGACGAGCCGGGTCAGCGTAGCGTTGGCAACCGAAAGGTTATTCCTCGCCGTAAGCAGCGCGAGCCGGGCATTGCCAAGCGCGACAACCGACCGCAACGAATCCGAAACGGTGGCGGCACCGGCGCGCAGTCTCAGCGACGACGAGCGGAGCTGCTGCTCAGCCTGCTGCATCTGCGCCTGCGCAGCGCTCTCTGATTCGCGCGCCGCGAGAATGTTGTAGTACTGCTGCTTCACCTGAAGCGCGATCTGAAACCGCGATGCTGTCTCGCCCGCTTCGGCTGCATCGACATCCGCTTTTGACCGCTTCAGGTCGAAAAAGCGGCGGCCACCGTCAAACAGCTGAAGGCTGCTCTGGAGCCCGGTGGAATAGTTCGTCGGATTTCCGGTGAACGGAACGAGATTGCCCTGCGTATCGAAGCGATCACCGCTCTGCCTCTGCCGCCCCGCAGAAACAGAGAAGCTCGGCAGAAAAGCGGCATATGACTGCTTGACCGCTGCCTCCGTCGTGCGGATGTTGCCGCGCGCCTGAACAGTGGTGATCGAATTCCGCTGCGCGAGGCGAACCGCCTCGGTGAGAGAGATCGGGGTCGCCGTCGTATCTATTGTCTGCGCTCGAGCTGCACCCGGAAGGATGCAGACTGATGCAGACGCTATCAGTGCTCTGAGTTTCATCGTCATGGTGTCCGGTTGCTGTCGCGGCGAGCCCGTTCGGCCGCGCGCTTTCTGCCGTGCTCGCGCATCTCGTCGAGCTTTTTGCCCTGCTCGGGAGTGAGAATCCGCTTCAGCTGCTCGTGGGTGCTGTCGCCGATTGCCTTCGCGATCTTCTGCAGTGAATCCATCTGCGGCCTGATCGGCTTGAACACTTCGCGCATCTGCGTGCGGCGGGCGTTCATGAGGGAATCGAACTGAACGCGCTGCGCCGGAGTGAGGTTCAGCTCCTTTGCCATGTGGTCGCGCGAAGGCCGCTCACCGCGGCCGTGTCCGCGCGAGAGATACCGGTCGGCAGTGAAGCCGAGTGCGCCGCCGGCAATGAAGGCGGCGAGAAGAAAGAGCAGTGCATAGCTCTTGGAGCGTTGCATCGAGGTTCCCGGTCAGTGAGAAAGGAAATAGCTGATCGTCGCGCCATCGGTGCCGCGCTCCACGGAGATGATCTCCTCCGATGTGGCGACAACGTCGGGCGTGACTGACTGGAGGATCGAGTCGTACGCGAGCTGTGAATCGGTCTCGACGAACTGCTGGTTCACCACACCTGCGAGCGCGAAGATGGCTGCCGCCGCGACTAGCGCTGGACGTGCCCACGGAGCGAGAACGTTCCACCACGGCGCATCGGTTTCGGAGTGCGATGCAATCCGCGCCATGATGCGCCCCTCGAGCCCGGGCCAGTACGAATCGCCGCCGGGCGGTGCGTATGCGTCGCGAATGAGCGCCGTCAGCGAGTCATCGAGTGAATCGCGGTCGGGCTTCACGCCGTTGACGGGAAATTTCAGATCATCAGTCATGTCAACCTCTCAGATCCTTCAGTAACTCGCGCAGCTTCTGCCGCGCATGGTGGAGGTCGGATCTTGCAGTGCCGCCCGGAATCCCGAGCATCTCCCCGATCTCCACGTGGGTAAAGCCTTCGATGTCATGCATCACGATCACCGATCTTGCACGCTCAGGAATCTGAGCCAGCGCTTCGGCGAGCCTCGACTTCAGCTCCGCGTCCTGCGCGGGATCACGGAAAGGAGCTCGAAGAGCGTCGGTGAGCTCCTCGGTGGACCTGACCTTCCTGCGACGTGTTATGTCGAGCGCTGCGTTGGCGACGATGCGGTTGAGCCACGCGGAAAATCCCTGCGAGGGGTCGAACCTCTCGATTGCCTGCCACGCCCGGACGAATCCATCCTGCACGGCGTCTTCGGCATCTTCGTGAACTGTGACTATCGCGCGTGCAACGAGGTAGGCGCGTCGCTGATGCAGACGGACAAGACCCGCGAAGGCAGTCTGGTCGCCTGCGCGTGCCGCTTCAGCCAGCGCGCGTTCCTCATCAGGGATACGCACCAGGCCGGCTGACTGTTGAGTTGAGCGCTAGTGCTTCGCTGGCGCGGGTGCGGGGGTCCCGGAGGCCGGCGAGGGCGTTGGAGCGACCGGAGCGGCACTGCTGCCGCCGGTCGTCGAGGGAATGGGGCCGGATGCAGGTATCACTGCCTGAGCGGGCGCCTTGGCCTCGTGTCCCTCCTTTCCCGCAAAATGCCGGTTGGTCAGCCACACAATGGTGAGGATAATGAGGAACATCACCGATCCGCCGAGCACCAGGCCGGCGAGCGCGGCTCCGAAATCCCTGCTTTTGGGTCGCGGGGCTGACATCTACGCTACTCCTTAGGCTGAAGGGGGAGTGTCGGAAACGCGGACCTTCGACATGCTGTCGTTCTGCTTGATGGCCTTCACGACGTCGACCCCGCCGGTGACCTTGCCGAACACCGTATGGACACCATTCAGGTGGCGTGTGTTGCTTTCGCTCAGCACGATGAAGAACTGGCTGCCGCCGGTGTTCTTTCCTGCATGGGCCATCGAGAGGGCGCCGAGCTCGTGCTTGTGCGGGTTGCCCTGCGTCTCACAGTCGATGCGGTACCCGGGACCACCGGTGCCGATTCGGCGATCGCCTTCGGGAAGGTCGCGCGAGAGAGGGTCACCACCCTGTACGACGAAATCGGGAATCACCCTGTGGAATTTGATTCCGTCGTAGTACCCGTCGTTGGCGAGCTTCTCGAAGTTCGCGACCGTGTTCGGCGCTTCCTTGTCATACAGCTCCGCGGTCATGGTGCCGCGGTTGGTTTCGATAGTTGCGTATTTCATTGATTCACGAGGTAGAAAGCGGAAAATACACTAAACCCGTGCAGACGGGCAGACATCGGCGAGAACGCATGACTCGCACCGCGGCAATCTCGCGATGCAGACTCTCCGTCCGTGGAAAATCAGCAGGTGGGAGAGCAGGGTCCAGTCTTCGCGCGGAAAAAGCGCCATCAGCACCTGCTCGACTTTCACCGGGTCGGTTTCGTTAGTAAGACCGAGCCGAATGCTCAGCCTGCCGACGTGAGTGTCGACGACGACTCCTTCATCGATCCCGAATGCGTTGCCGAGCACGACGTTCGCTGTCTTGCGGCCGACGCCGGGAAGCTTCACGAGCTCCTCCATCGTGGACGGCACCGATCCTCCGTGACGCTCGGCGACCGCGGCCGACATTCCGAGAAGACTTTTCGTCTTGTTTCTGAAGAAGCCCGTGCTCCTGATGAGATTCTCGAGAGTCTCAGGGTCGGCAGCGGCGAGTGACTGCGCATCCGGATAGGTCTTGAACAGCTCGGGCGTCACCATGTTCACGCGTTTGTCCGTGCACTGCGCGCTGAGAATGGTTGCAATGAGGAGCTGAAGCGGATTCGAGAAGTCGAGCTCGCAGTGCGCGTCAGGATATTGCTTCTTCAGGCGATCCAGAATCACCAGTGCATGCGCCTTCAGCTCGGCGCCGCGCTTTTTCTTTCGTTTCGGCGCGGCCTTTTTCATCTGGCGCGCTTCCGCCTGGCGGTCGCGAGCACTTCCCTGACTGGCTGCGCATTCAGGATGTCGCCCTGCGAGAGCCAGGCCTTGCGCGCCATTCCAACGCCCGACTCGACGTTGTCGAGCTCCAGTTCCGAATGGGCGTCGGGGCCGATGTTGATGCGCACCCCTTTCAGTTTGGCCATGCGGCAATATCGCCAATCGAGATCCATGCGGTGCGGATCGCAATTCAGCTCGAGAACCGTTCCATTCTCGGCGGCCTTGTCGATGACTGCCTCGACGTCGACAGCGTAGGCGTCACGTGACAGGAGCAGCCTTCCTGTTGGATGGCCCAGGATCGTAAGGCGCGGGTCGTCCATCGCTTTCAGCACGCGGTCGGTCATCGTTCGCCGCTCCTGCCTGAATTGCGAATGCACCGATCCGACGATGTACTCGAACGCATCGAGTGTATCGTCCCCGTAGTCGAGGTCTCCCGACGAAAGGATGTCGCATTCGATGCCCTTGAGGATGCGGAAGCCTTTCATCGATGCGTTCAGCTCATCGATCTCCTCGTGCTGGCGAAGAACCTCGTCGCGTTTCATGCCGCCTGCGTAGAACGCCGCCTGGGAGTGATCGGTGATGCCGATGTATTTCCATCCGCGGTCCTTCGCGGCGCTCGCCATCTCCTCGATCGACGCGCCGCCGTCGGAATATGTGGAATGACAGTGCAGAGCTCCCTTGATGTCTTCGCTCGTGACAAGGTCGGGCAGGTCGCCGGTTTCTGCCGCTTCGATCTCTCCGAAACCTTCCCGCAGCTCGGGGGGAATCTCGTCCAGTCCGAGTGACTCGAAGAACTCGCGCTCGCTCGCGAGCTTGAACGGCTTGCCCTTGCCCTTGCGCAGGCTGGTTTCGTCGAGAGTGAAGCCATTCGATTCGGCGAAGCTCGTGACCTCCGAGACATGCTCCGGGCTTCCCGTAGCGCGCCAGAGCGTAACCCCGGAGTTTTCGGGCAGAGTGCACCACAGATTCATGCGGGTGTCGTCGATGAAGCGAATGGAGATTCTCGAGCCGCCTTCGACGACTTCCTTCACCGCCGGCGCGCTGGCGAACGAGCGCGCTACTTCTTCGGGGTTCGCCTTGCAGATCGCGACGATGTCGATGTCGCCGATTGTCGGAAGATGCCGCCTCACTGCTCCGGCGATGATCGCTTCAATAACGTCCGGATGACGGGCGATTCCTTCGCGAAGGACGTATGCCTGCGCGAGTCCGCGATGGTAGAGGGAGCGTTTCCCCGAATCACGGGCGAAAGCGATGCCCGCAAGAATTCGCTCGGCGGTTTTCGGACCGAACTTCGGCAGCTTTGCCAGCCTTCCGTCGCGGGCTGCCTGTTCGAGCTCCTCGAGATCCTCGATCCCGAGCTCCTCGTGGAGGAGCTTTACCTTTGCGATTCCCAGCCCGGGAACGCGCACCATCTGGAGAAGGCCGCGAGGAGTGTTTTCCGTGAGGCGCTCGAGGTAGCTCGACTCACCCGTCTCGATCAGCTCGCGAATTACCGAGAGCGTAGCCGGACCTACGCCAGGTGTCTTTGCGAGCTCGCCGGATTTGAGAAGAGCCGTGAGGTCGTCCGCACCGAGTGCGAGGACTGACCTTGCCGCTCTTTGAAACGCTCGCGCCTTGAAACGTGGAGAGCCGGTGAGCTCGAGGAACGCGCCGATCTGATTGAGGACGTGCGCTGCGGTGCGGGAGTCCGTTGTTCTAGCCTTCCATGCCGGCGTGGCCGGGAAGCCGGTCGATCATCTCGTGAAGCTGCTTCTGGATCAGCTCGATCTCCTGCTTTGCGCCTTCGCGATCGAGAAGTCCGTTGCGCATGTTGATCGAGACGCGATTCATGTACTTGATCTTCATCAGCATCTCGTCGGTGGCGCGGCGCAGGGAGGTGTAGCGGCGTTTGTCGGCACGGGCGCGGTGATACCGCCGGGTGAAGTCTTCGATGTTGAGACGGCGGGCCATGTCGATGGCTTCCTCAACACTCCGGCCGGGAATGGCGCCGTGGTCGGGAATGCCCACTCCGGTCTCGGGGTCGGCGAAGAAGAGACGGCCGATGTACTCGATGCCGTCGTATGCGATACGGACGGAAACCGCACACGGCTTTCCGTCCATCTCGATCGTCGAAAGATGCTGTTGTGTTATGCCGAAGTCGGACATCGCGCGATCACTTTGAATCGGTAGCGGCAAGAAACCGGTCCAGCGCGGCGAAAAGCTGGCTGGGCTGTTCAACGTATGGCACGTGGCCGCAGTCGTCCAGAAGGACAAGCTCCGCATCCATCGCCCTGGCTCCCTCCGTGGAAGACGCGGTTGGAATTGGATCGTCACGCCCGTGGATGAACATCACCGGGAATCCCATCGGCTTCAGGTCACGGAGCAAATCGTAGTCGGGGCCGAGCGAGTCCCAGACTGATTTCTGCACGCGGCCGGTGACCCTGAAGGGAGTGAGATTCCGGGCCTTCGCGGTGTCCGCGAAGTAAGGCGCCACAGCGAGCTCGAACGTCCTCTGCCTGTATTCGGCGGGGTCGCTCTCGCGAAGTCCGGATGCCGCCAGCTCCTCGCGCAGGCGTCTCACTTCCATGCTGTTCTGACGGCGCAGGAACTCCTCCTCGAACTGCTTCCGGTACTCCATCCTGACCGGCGCGGTATCGATGAGTGCCAGTCGCGATGGACTTTGCATGCTGCCATGCTTCCTCGCCTCGATCGAGTAGAGCAGCGCAAGCATTCCGCCGAACGAATACGCGACAATCGACGGCGAGGAGATTCCGAACTCGCGAACGATCGCGTGAAGGTCCATCACGTGGGTCTTCCACGTTACGTGCTCGCGCTCGTCCGATTTGGACTTCCCGCCGCCTCGCTGGTCGTAGAAGATCACGTTGTACCGCTTCGCGAGGTGCAGCATCTGCGGAAGCAGGTAGTCGTGATGCGCGCCAGGGCCACCGTGGATGACGAGAAGCCGCGGAGCAGACGGAGGCCCGTAGGCGCACCAGTACAGCGGAGCTGTAGTGGTCTGGGTGAAGCCGGAGGTTCTGGGGGGTGGGATGTACTCGGGCATATTGAGGCGTTCTAGAGGTCTAGTCAGGCTCGAACCAGAACAACGAGACGAGAGTTGTCAGATCTCAGATCCCAGATCAACAGATCTGTTCATCCGTGTAGGTACCGGTTGATAGGTGACACGCAAACCGGTTGATAGGTGACACTCTGGGAGCGGCGCCGTTACTTCGTTATTCAGTAAATAATCACTGATCACTCCGGGGGTTAGATGGGTTGGTTCCATCTAGCCGCCGGAGTGAATTCGTTCGACTCTGCGTTGAGCAGCCCAAGCTGAAGGTTGCCGTAGCTAACGCAGAATGTGTCGGCCGGTTCCTCGGTTAGTGCGACGTACTCGCCAATGATGTTGGTAGATAGGAAAATCGGCCGGTTTCGCCACTTGAATGTCCCATCTGTCGTGACGAGTCGCTTGATAGCTCGCTCTGGATATTCGAGAGCTGGAAGCTTCGTGGGATAAGCCCTCGGCGAGTTCGTGTAGAATTCACGAGGAGGTCTCCGGTCCGCCAGGCTCAGATGCGGCCGGTGATCGTTGTACTCACTCCTGAAGTCATCGAAGCGCTTCTGCTGGGACCTTAGTGAGGCTGATGCCGGTTTCGCTGTCGCTGCTTTGAGAGTTCGGTGAAATCTCTCGTGGGCACCGTTCTCAGAAGGCTTTCCAGGCCTCGTGTGCTCGGGCTTGATGCCAAGTCTCACCCACCAGAACGCAAGCTTACCCAGACGCCCGATCGCATTTGGTTGCGCAAAGGGCACTCCGTTGTCGGTTCGTATCACACTCGGTAGCCCGTATTCGCTGAATATCCTGATGAACCCCTGCTTCGTGGGCTCGACCGATATTGTGTCGAGTGCTCTGATCCCCAAGGCGAAGTGCGAGCTTAGATCCATGACGGTGAGAGGATAGCAATAGATCCCCCACCCGGTGTTGAGCCTGAACTGGCCCTTGAAGTCAGCGGTCCAGACCAAATTGGCCTCTTTCGAGTTTGTCAGGTGAGAGTTGAGCGCGGCTCTCTCAAAATCGCGGTTGCGTCGCGGCCGGCGCCGCACGAGTCCCTGCCGGCGGAAGAGCTCTCCGATCGAGCTCGCAGCAGGCCAGTGCTTAAGAGGCTCATGCTGCACGAGCCAGTCATGAATCAGTCTTGGGCCGTAATCCGGGTGCTTCTCCTTTAGAGCGAGGACTCGCTCCCGGACTTCATGACTGATCCGAAACGGATGCTCGAGGACCGCATGGGAGCGATCCTCGAGTCCGAACTCTCCAAAGAGTCTGTAGCGCTTGAGAATCTTGTATCCAGTCTTGCGACTGATGCCGAACTCGCTACAGATCTCGGTGATCGTCCTATTGCGATCGAGACAAGCCTGGATAAATGCTTTTCTTTCCGACACGGGTGAGCTCTCTCTCCACGGCACGGACACCTCCCAGATGGTGTCCGATTGTGATGCCGCAAAGCTTCCGTGTCACCCATCAACCGGTTTTAAACTCACCCATCAACCGGTCTGTACCCTGAGAACTGCGATCTGTGAACTCTCGTCTTGGTTTTAGCCTTTATTTGCTGAAGGCCGACTCTACTTCTTCCCAATTGACTACGTTCCACCACGCCGTGATGTAATCCGGCCTCTT
>DASWQD010000061.1:0-3535 GCA_036398255.1 Gemmatimonadaceae bacterium
ATCTCGGGCGGCTTACGGGGAGCGCGGCGCACCTCTCCTGCCTGCGCCGAACGCGCAGCGGACAGTTCGATGTTGCCGACGCCGCCACGCTGGATCAGCTGAAGACTTCGCCTCCACCGCCGCGCGTGCTGCGAGTGATTGTCGGCGATGAGTGAGTCCGGACTTCCTCCGACGGTGAAGGGAACGGTGGTGACGGTCGGAACGTTCGACGGCGTTCACCGCGGACATCTCGATGTGATTCAGCGACTCGTCTCGCGCGCGAAGACGGCCGGCATGCCGAGTCTCCTCGTCAGCTTCGATCCTCACCCGCTCGAGATCGTGAACCCGGCTGCCGCGCCGCTCCTCCTTTCGACGAGCGAGGAGAAACTCGAGGTGATCGCCGAGACCGGGCTCAACTATTTCGCGCTCGTTCCGTTCACCCACTCGCTTGCGTCATACGGCGCCGAGGAGTTCGTCGAGCGGATCCTGAGAGCTCGATTCCGGATGGCAGAGCTGTTGATCGGGTACGATCACGGATTCGGGCACAGACGGGCGGGCAACGTGAGCGTTCTCCAGTCACTGGGGCGCGAGCGCGGCTTCAAGGTTGACGTCGTCGATGCAGTCTCGCTTGGCGACGGACAGCACGTGTCCTCGACTTCGATTCGCCGGGCCGTCGCAGGCGGCGACCTCGAGCGGGCAGCAGATGGACTCGGACGACCCTATTCGGTGTCGGGAATCGTGGTTGCGGGTAACGCGCGTGGCCGCAATCTGGGATTCGCGACGATCAACCTCTCTTCGCCGCCGCCGAGAAAACTCCTGCCGCCCGAAGGTGTATATGCGGTGATGGTGCAGACACCTCGCGGGCGGTTTGGCGGCATGATGAACCTCGGTTCGCGCCCGACGTTCAGCGACACAGAGCGGTCGATCGAGGCGCACCTGTTCGACGTCGATGCCGACTTCTACGGTATGCGGGTGCGAATCGATTTCGCCGCATTTCTGCGGGAGACCCGGCGGTTCGCCAGTCCCGCCGAGCTCGTCGCCCAGCTCGAAAAAGACCGCGAAAACGCACATCGCGCGTTGACTAGTTTCGCCGCCTCCGGTAACCTTAAAGGCTCTATTAAAACGGCCATTCTTCCTCCTTCAGTCGCATGACCCTGAAGTACCGACTTGTTGTACTCATAGGCCTCATTCTCGCCTCGGCGGGGGCCTTGTTTCCCCGGAACGTCAAAGAAAGAGTCAAGGGCCCGAACGGGTTCGTGTACGACACCGTTCGCCGCGTACCTCTGAAGCGCGGACTCGACCTCCGCGGCGGAATGCACCTCGCCCTCGAGGTCGATGAATCGAGAGGAGTCGTCCCGCAGAAAAGCGAGGCGCTCGACCGCGCATTGAAAGTCGTGCGCACGCGAATCGACCAGTTCGGCGTCTCCGAGCCACTCGTCCAGAAATCCGGAACGGACCGCATCATCGTCGAGCTTCCGGGCATCGACGATCCGCAGCGGGCGCAGGAGGTAGTGCAGAAATCTGCCTTCCTCCAGTTCCAGATCACCGACAAGACCCAGGCTCTGGAAAAGGCGCTGCCGCGTCTCGACGCCGCGGTGAAAGCGCTCGCACCTCAGGGTGCTCAGGCCGGCGTAACCGCTCCAGCGCGCGATACCGCTGCCCGCTCCGCAGGCGCCGCAGGGCTCTTCAGCACCGATACCGCGGCGAAAGCGGCAAGAGATTCCGCGAAGGCTGCCACCGACTCCGCGAAGACCGACACCGCAGCCGTTGTCGCTCCGACTACCGGCGGCTTCTCGAAGCTCATTCAGCAGGGACAGATGCCCGGTGAATACTTCGTCGCCGATGCGGATCTTCCGGCAATCGAGAGCTACCTCTCGAATCCGGCGATTCAGGCGGTTCTGCCGCCAGGCAAGGTGCTTCGCTTCGGGAGCGACTCGACTCAGCTTGCGAACAAGCTCTATCGCACGATGTACGTGCTCGACGCGAAGCCGATCATCACCGGTGAAAACCTGATCGATGCGAAGCCGAACACATCCCCGACCGAAGGAACGATCGTCGAGTTCGAGTTCAACAACGTCGGCGGCCGCAAGTTCCGCAACGAGACGTCGCGGCACATCCAGGACTACATGGCGATCGTTCTGGACGATCGCGTCATGGGAAGGCCCCCGATAATTCAGAGCGCCATCGGAAGCCGCGGCCAGATCACCATGGGTGGTCGCGATCTGCAGGCGGCGTCGGATCTCGCACTCGTCCTGAGAGCCGGTTCACTGCCGACTCCGCTCAAGATCGTGGAGATACGGAACATTGGACCGAGTCTGGGACAGGATTCGATCGATCAGGGCACGCGAGCCGCGCTCGTCGCCATCGGCTTCCTCGTCCTCATGATCGTGATCTACTACAAGTTTTCAGGAATGCTCGCGATCATCGGGCTTCTCTTCTACGTGCTCTTTACGCTCGGTATTCTCGCCGGATTCGGTGCTGTGCTGACGCTGCCCGGACTCGCCGGCTTCGTGCTCTCGCTCGGCGTGGCGGTCGATGCGAACGTGCTCATATTCGAGCGAATACGAGAGGAGCTGGACCGCGGAAAGACTGTGCGAACGGCAATCGATGAGGGCTTCAGCCACGCAATGGCGGCCATCGTCGACTCGAACGTCACTGCCGCACTCACTGCGGCTGTGCTCTACCAGTTCGGAACCGGACCTGTGCAGGGCTTCGCGGTGACTCTTCTCGCAGGTATTATCGCATCGATGATCAGCTCGATCTTCGTCGTGCGCACCTTATACATGCTCTGGCTGAATCGCCGGCCAGTGACAACGCAGACCCTGAGCATCTGATGCTGAGAATATTTCACAATACGCACTACGATTTCATTCGCTGGTGGAAGTGGGCCGTCGGGCTCACCGCGGCATTTCTCGTGATCGGTTTGATCTCGTACGTCCGGGCTCCGATCAACTACAGCATCGAGTTCACCGGCGGCACGTTGATGCAGGTGGAATTCGCTCAGCCGCTCGACGTGAGCGCTCTGCGCTCCAGGCTTACCCAGGCGGGAATCTCCGGCGCTGAGATCACGCAGTTCGGCTCCCCCCGCGAGTTCACCATTCGCGCGCAGGAAGCGTCGCAGGTCGCGGCTCAGGACGCGGCTGCGGGAACGGTTGCCCAGCGCATCGACCAGACTCTGAAGACCGCATACGGCTCGCAGGCACGCATCGTTCGGACAGAGGCGGTTGGCCCGCGTGTCGGAAGCGAGCTGAGCCGGAACGCGCTCATCGCGCTGACCATCTCGTTCATAATCACGCTCGTGTATCTGGCTATTCGCTTCGAGTGGCGGATGGGTCTCGCCGCCGTCGTTGCGACGCTGCACGACTTCGTCGCGACGCTAGTGTTCATGAAGCTGATGCACCTCGAAGTGTCGCTGATGGTCGTCGCGGGACTGCTCACCGTGATCGGATATTCGATGAACGACACGGTGATCATTTTCGATCGCCTGCGCGAAGACCTGAAGAAGGCGCGCAACGAGTCTCTGTACGACACGCTGAACCGTTCCATCAACGAGACG
>DASWQD010000062.1:0-4359 GCA_036398255.1 Gemmatimonadaceae bacterium
CTAAGCTGGCATCCACGAGGAGATCGAGCAATGCAAAACTGATGAACGCATCATGTGCGCTTTCAGAACGCTATCGGTTCAGCCAGTACGACACCTTCACCAGGAAAGTATTCGCCGGACGAAGATCGAAGAGATCTCCGAGATCGCCCCTGAAATTCTCCGTTCCCTCACCGGGGAGAAACTGCTGTCGGCCGGAATTCCACACCGCGAAGAAGGTCGAGCCCGGCTTGTACTCCCACCGGAATACCACGTTCGACTGCAGCTGCTTGAAGTTGAATCCGCCGGGATCGCCAGTCACAGCGGGATTGTCGAACGGAGCGTACCGATCGTCATACGCGTCGGCCCTGGGCGTCGATGACAGTTGCCGGACGTTGGTGTACGTCCCCTTCGATACGAATGGCTGCAGATATGTCTGCAGTGATATGTCAGGAGTGAAGGTGTAGTTGAGACGCGCAGTCAGTGACGTCGTGTGCTGGTCGAGGTGCGCGAACGTGTAGTGTTGCCCACCCGCGTCGGTGAATCTTCCATAGAACTGGTTGTCTCTGACGTCATGGCTCCAGCCGAGCGCGAACGATGAGCTGAACCGGCCGAGCACCTTGTAGTTGAGCTCGGGATAGACGCTCCATGAATGATTTCGTCCTTCCGCGCTCCGGAAATAGTTGACCGAGAGATACGGCACGATGGCCCTTCGGTCATCGCCGTTGATCGACACCCACGGCGCGACGTATCGATCCTGGCGAATGGCGGGACCACCGCGGGCTTCGCGATCGTCGTAGGTCCTGCCTATCTGGCCGATCGTCCCACCCGTATGGAAGCCCCAGTTGTTCCTGAACGTTATGTGCGAGTTCATGTTGTACGCCCGCTCGAGCGGCAACCCGTCGGTGGTCCAGTGCTGCCACCAGTTGTTGTTCAGCTGAAGCCTGTTCGTGTACTTGCGCTGCTTGCGATCGAACACACCGGCCCATGTACTCCATGCTACATGATCCGCCCGGCGCAGGAAGCCCATGTCGTTGATCTCGAATCCTGCCGACCGCCGCTGGTATGCGGTTTCGAAGTTCATGTACGAACCGCTGATCTTCCCGAACTTGAGCTCCTGCGCATTACCTCTAAGAGTGGTGCGCGCCGAATCGAGCGGCAGGTCCACATCCGGTCTTTGATAGTTGTGCACGCCGTTTCTCTGCAGAGCGAGAAGCGTCGACCGGCTCCCGTGCACATAGCTCTGGTCATAGGACCCGGAAACCTGGTACATGTTCTTGAACAGCCGATGACGGAAGTCGATTGCCCCCGCGTACGCGCTCGAGGGGAGATACGGAGACGACCACTCGTCGAGTCTCCGGTTCACCCCGGTGACTATCGCACCGATCGTGCTGTTCCCTTTTCGAAAATCCTGCGTTGCGCGCACCACCGCAAAGTTGGTACCCGGCTCGTAAGTCGTGTCTCCCGGACTTTTCTCCCTTTGTGTGATCGCATCGAGGACGCCGACCGTGAGCCCGCCGGGCATCCGGCCAATGAGCTTCGCAGCGGTGAGGATCGTCGTCGGCTGAAGCGGATCGGTCTCGCCGTAAACGCCGGCAAGCTGCGGTGTTCGACCGATGCGCCGGCTGTAATACAGTCCTTCGCCGCTGCAGTTGACGGCGCTGCAGTTCACGTCGAGACGAAAGAGCCCGCGACCCGCGACGAAGAAGGGACGGCGCTCGTCGAAGAACGATTCGTAGGCCGAGAGGTTCAGGACCGCGGGATCCGCCTCTACCTGTCCGAAGTCGGGGTTGATCGTCGCGTCGAGAGTAAGGTTGGGAGCGAGCCGGTATTTCACGTCGCCGCCACCGGCGAGATTCATTTTCTGATCGTATGAATTGTTCGAGATGTCGGTGGCGCTTTTCGCTACCACATATGGAATGGCTTCGAGACGACGCGGTGCTTCGAGACCGCTCAAGCCGTGCAGTGTTCCGAACTGCGACACGAATCCCGGCTTCGACTGGCGGATCAGCGGCCAGCTTTCGCGCTCGTTGTATCTGGAAATATCCCGGTCGATGATGATGCCGAAGGTATTCTCGCGCTGTCTCCCATAGCGCATCTGCGAGAGTGGAATCCGGTATTCTGCCGTCCAGCCGAGCGAGTCGATCTGAGTGGCGACATCCCACACGCCGTCCCAGGCAAAATCCTCGTTGCCGTCATCATAGAGGGCGGCGTCGGTCTTTACCCCCGCGGCGTTGACGCCGAACTCGTATCCCGTGCGGCGGTCGTGGTAGGAATCGATGAACACCCAGAACATGTCCGACGAGGTAAAGCTGTCGCGGCGCTCGAGAAGGACCTTGATGCTGTCCGGGTGCGGGTCGTACGCGCGGATGAAGACGTAAAGATTCGACTCGTCGTACGCGACTTTCGCTGCGGTCTTGAACCGGGGCGGCTTCCCTTCATTGGGCCGCCATTGCTGGAAGGCTGTAATCGCCGGTGCGAGGCTCCAGACCTTGTCGGTATCCCTGGCATCTATCACCGGCGCTTCGCCTGCACGTACCGCGGTTGCGCTCGAGTCTGTTGGAGCGCGAGTCGGTGACGGCTGGACACCCTGAAAAGCGAACAGCACTCCAAACAATGTCGAAGCGATCATGGAGGCTTCCTGGCAGGAGTTTCTGGCTTCTTGCTCTTGGATGTCACTTCGTGTAAAAGGGTTTGGAAAGTTTCAGCGTATTTGGCCAGAACAGGTTGCAGCCTGTACATTCCTGCGGAAGGAACCGCGAGGTCTCAGAATGATTCGCACGCTTCGATTCGCTGCTTTGCTCCTGCTGATTACCGCAAGCGCCGCCTCAGCGCAGACTGAGTCGCCCGCGCCGCCCGACACGATGGCGGGAAATCCAGACTCCATCACCGGATACTCACTCCGGTCCGGAAAGCTCATGCTCTCGAGCAAGGCGCACCCGAAACCGGTGAGCCTCCCCGATGGCGCGTACACGAACGAGGCCGACGTCATCATCGTGTTCCTCGACGGGCGGGTCACTCGAGTTCAGGAAAGCACCGACAGGATCACCGAGATTGCGTCAGCGCGATTGAACCGGAACCGTCTCGTCACGCTCACGCCCTCGACAAACGCGCTCATGGCAGTGAGTGAGATCATCCTGCCGTCCGGCACGTTCACGTCAGAGGATCGGCGAAGCTCCGTGACAATTGTGTTTGGGCGGCCAAGGGCCTTCACCCTCGCCGGCGGTACCTGATTCCGCTGCGTGCTGCCGTGAATCTATTGAATGCCCAGCCGGTATCGGGCGTTGATGGCCTGCACCGCGGCATCCGCGAGGATCGCCTGACCTTTTGCGCTCGGGTGAACGCCGTCGAGTGAGATGTTGCCGCCGAATGGAGAGCTCGAGAACAGGACGTACAAGTCGAGCGATCCCTTGGGAAGATCGTAAAGCGAGCCGATCGTGAAGAAGGCGTATCCATTGTCGTTCGCCTTCGACTGTATGTGCGCGTTGATCTGCGCCATCCTCGTATTGATTGCCGTCAGGTCACTCGGCGTAATGATGTGATCGACGGCTCCCGGCACATCGGCGCATGTCGCAGTGGTGGGAGTTTGCGACAGAAGCGTGAGTATGTAGACCACAAGAGCGAGGTTTGCTGCGAGCGGCGATAGAAGACGAGGAGGACAGCCGGGATCCTGAATCAGCGGTAGTGAGAACTGAGCGCCCGCGCGATTTGCGAGGAGCGCGGGCCATGCCGCCTTCTGTCCGGAGGCAACGACGCCGGCCGACTGAACACCCATGCTGTGCTCGTCCCCAGGGCGACGTATCGGGCAAACGTTCTGGCAGCTGTGAGCTTCGCAAAGTCGGGCTCCGGTGAGACCGTCGGCGTGGGGGCCGATGAGGGATCTCCGCACGCAACGCTGAACTTCATCGCATGTCTCCTGGGGGGACAAGTACATCAATGTCGATCGTCGAAACGAGCGACTCCCCAATGAAAACATATGGTATGAATAGGCGCAACGGCGACGTTCCCTGAGCGGCAGCGGCCTTTCATTAGATTTCAGACATGCGTCGAATCGCCGCACTGTTGCTGATTGCCTGCCTGGCGCCGAGCTTTGCGTTTGGAAGCGAGTATGCGCCCGAAAGCTGCCGGGAGATGGCTGCTACTCCTGAACAGGCAGCACATGGCAGCGGCAACACTTCACACCATGAGAACCAGGAGAACGGAGATTCGACGTGTCCGCATACCGGCCTCGCAACCTGCGCCGTAGGCGGCGGGTGCGTCGCCGGATCGGCTGATATTGTCGTTCGGGTGCTCGATGAAACGCTCTCGAGGGAGACCTCCGCTTTTTCCTCACCGCACCAGCTGACCTCGCACCAATCCCGCCCCGAACCGCCCCCTCCAAAG
>DASWQD010000063.1:0-16674 GCA_036398255.1 Gemmatimonadaceae bacterium
CACAGGATCGTCTCGCAGCGCTTTTTCCTGACGCGTCGCGCGACATTCTCGCATTGCCCGGAACGGTCTACGCCGATCACGACGAAGTGCGCGGCAAGCTCGTCTTCGGTGTCGAAAACGAAAGCGCGATTCCCGGAATCACCCGCTCTCTCGAGGCGCGCGGTCTGACCGCCGCAGAGTTCGAGGTGGTGCGAACAGAGCCGATCCGGATGATGGCCTCGCTGAGAGACGTTTTCCGTCCGACGATCGGCGGAATCCAGATACATTTCGGCGGCTATCTCTGCACGATGGGCTTCAACGTCGATCACGCAGGCGGTCGCTCGTTCATCACGAACTCGCACTGCACCAACACGCAGGGTGGAGTCGAGGGAACGAACTACTATCAGCCGACGAGCACGCTTTCGGGCGGCGTGATCGCAACCGAAGTAGCCGATCCCAACTACGTCTCCGGCGGCGCATGCTCGGCAGGCAAGGTCTGCCGGAAGAGCGACGCATCGCGCGCACTTTACAACAGCACCGGATCGACCCGCGGAGTCATCGCCAAGACGACCGGCGTCAACACCGGCTCGCTGACGACGGCGAGCAGCAATTTCGTGGTGACGTCGCAGGAGAACACGAATACGAGCTTCAGCGGGACGATTCACAAGGTCGGCCGCACCACCGGATGGACATCGGGCACGGTGACGGGAACCTGCGTGAACGTGAACGTTTCCGGCTCGAACATTCAGCAGCTTTGCCAGACGCTCGTCACGAACAATTCGGCAGCGATTGTCGGAGCGGGTGACAGCGGATCGCCGACCTTCAAGATCACGAGCGGCGACAATGTTCAGCTCGTGGGAATTCTCTGGGGTGGCAGCGGAAGCACGCAGTTCGTTTTCAGCCCGCTCAAGAACATCCAGGATGAGCTTGGTGCGATGACCGCAACCAATGACGGAAGCGGCGGCGGGGGCGGCGGTGGCGGCGGCGGCACTGAGCCTCCTCCATGCCGGCCAAGAGGCAACAGCGGCCAGTGCTTCTAGACGTTGAAACGCTCCTCAGAGAAATCTGAGGAGCGTTTTTCTGACTCAGCTTCAACTCTCGAATACGGCTCGCTCATATTCACCCGCCCGGAGCCGCGACGCGACGCTCCAGGCGCGCCTTGAGAGTTTCGAGCTCGAGCTTGGACTGCATTCGAAACATCGACATGAGCATCTCCGCCGTCGTGCTCGACTTCACCGAGTCAGGCAGTGTCGACGTCAGCCTGCTCAGCACGATTGTCGAATCACCTGCAGTCGCGATTGAGTCGCGGCGGATTGCCATACCTGCAGGCGAGCTCGCAGATCTCAGCTGAAGCACGAGCAGCCTGTCGGGAACCACTTCCATCACCTGCCATATCATCGGCTCGGGGCTCATGCCGAGAGTCCTGCGCAGCGTGACGCGAATGGAATCGCCTGGCTGCAGTCGGCCTCGCCGGCTCGTCGTCACCGTATTGCCCTGCGCCATCCACGTCGCCGCCGAATCGCCATCCGCGAGCGAAGCGAACACGCGCTCGGGCGTTGCGGCGATTGCAACGCGCGCGGATCCGTCGGGCGCAAGTGATTCGCGCATCGTGCGGAGACCGAGCCATGCTCCGCCGATGACGAGCACGACGACAACAACGAGGCAGCCTCCGACCCATTTCAGCATTGCGCCTGCCTCAGGTCATCGCTTTCTGGCGTAGTTGGCGATTGGAAGAAGACGTGTGCCACCCCGCTTGTTGCCGGCGTAGTTGAGAAGCCCGATCTGCAGTCCGTCGAGCGAGCGAGCATAGTTGAAGATCCCGATTGCCAGTCCCTGCTGGGTTCCACGGACGTTGTTGAACGCGCTGACATTCACTCCGTTCATGCGGCCGCCGTTTGCGATTCGGAAGTAGATCGGCGCGATCACCAGCCCGCGCACGTTCTCACCGCCAACCGCCGACGCGACCGCCAGCCCTTCGATTCTCGACGCGCCGACTCCAATGCCGGCGACGCTGATCCATTTGAGGGTTCCACCCGCGCCAATGCCGATTCCCGCAACCTGCACTCCGGTGACGTTACCTCCGGCGCCAAGACCGACGCCAGCCAGAGTCACTCCCCTCACATCTCCCCCGGCCCCGACTCCAAGTCCGGCAATGGAAAGGCCTTTCAGATCCTGACCGACGCCCGCGCCGAGTCCACCGATGAGAATTCCAGTAGCGTTTCCGCCGGCTCCAATTCCGAGCCCACCGACCGCGAGCCCGCGCATGTCTCCGCCGATACCGGCTCCCAGTCCTCCGATTGCGATTCCCTCCATCTCACCGCCGATGCCCATCCCGATTCCTCCGGCAGCAATTCCTCTCAAGTCCTGACCCACGCCCATTCCGATTCCGCCGAGCGCAATGCCCCTCATGTCTTCGCCGACGCCCATTCCGATCCCACCGACAGCGAGACCGCGCATTCTGTCATGGACACCGATGCCGATTATTCCGGCAGCGATTCCATCGATTCGTCTCGCACCGGTGGCAGGAAGTCCAATGGCGAGACCGCGCACGTCGCCGCGACTTTCCTCGTGCGGGACCCACAGCGTGACATTGATGCCGTCGACTTCCCGGAGATCGCGATCCCGGTAGTTGATTCGAAGTCCGGTGACTCGGCGTGAATCACCAATCGAGATTCCGACATTGTTGACGGTGAGATCGACAGAGCGAGTGCCCTGAGCGAGAAGGGAGGATGCGCCAAGAAGGAACGCACCTGCCATGGCGATCGTGAGGGATCGTTTCATAGGGGTGGGGTCGGAGAGGTCTCTGCGGCCTCTACGACACGGCCAACCCGGGGGTTTCACCGAGCCAGTTTGAGCAGGTCCGTGATCAGGCCGACAATCCGCCTCTCGACCTCGCCCGTCGACGCGCATCTCATGGCGCCGGTGCTGGTACCCTCGACCGACGTGGCCGTACCCGAAACTTCGGTCGAAACTCCCGTCTCCCCTCCGGGCAGCTCGGCGACCGTGGTGAGGATGCTGATCCTGGTTCTGTACGCTCCGGTCGATGAGCCCGAGCCGCTGTTTGGGCAGCGGAGGAGATCGATGGCCCGTCCCCCGGCGAGGCGGCTCGACGTGTGGGCGCGCGTTCCGAAGACCGCTGCGTTCCGGTCACTGACCTCTGGTGCGATCTCGAGCTTCGTGTAGACGGCGGGGAGCACTCTCCATACGCTGTCGATCGGAGCGGAAAGAGCAGTGCTTGCGATCGTCTGCATGTCGCTCAGCCGGATCGTCCCTGCTTCGGTGTCCGAGACAGTCGACGGTGTTGTCGGAGTCGGTGTCGATGTCGTCCGCACAGCCGGGGCACATCCCAGGCAGGCGACGAGTGCGAGAAAGAATGTGCGGCTCATCCTGATGACATCGTTGTGGGATTCGACTCGAAGTTGTTGATTCGTTCGCGGGAGGCAACCCATTGAGCAAACGTCGCCGGAAGCAGGAAGTCAATCGGAGCGAGCGATCGAACCCGAGGGAAGCCGCAGGCGTGTCAAAGGCTGCACGTGCACCATCCCCGAGCCCACCGCTTGCGCCGCGAGTCTGGTGGATCATGCTGGCCCTCATCGCGACGACGATCGCCGTGTTTTTCCCGGTGATGAACCACGACTTCGTGTACTACGACGACCCGAAGTACGTCACGGAGAACGCTGTCGTTTCTGGCGGTCTGACAGCGCGCGGCCTCACGTGGGCATTCACGACCGGGACCGATGCGAACTGGTTTCCCCTGACGTGGCTCTCGCACATGCTCGACGTGCAGCTCCATGGAATGAACGCGGGGGGTCATCATTTCACGAGCCTGTTGCTGCACGCTCTCAGCGCGGCAGTCCTGTTCAAGGTGCTGCACATGATGACGGGCATGATCGGGAGGAGCGCCTTCGTTGCGGCGATGTTTTCCCTCCACCCGCTGCACGTTGAATCCGTGGCATGGGTGGCGGAGCGCAAGGATGTCATCAGCACGCTGTTCTGGATGCTGACCATGTGGGCGTACGCTGCGTACGCCAGAGATCCGAAGCTCCGCCGCTTCGCGCTGGTAATGGTTTTGTTCGCGCTCGGGCTGATGTCGAAGCCTATGCTCGTGACACTCCCGTTCGTACTTCTTCTGCTCGACTTCTGGCCGTTGCGCCGTGTCGAGGGAATGTCGCCGAAGTCGAACGTGCAGCGCACATACGCGCAGCTTATTCGCGAGAAGATTCCGCTGTTCGCGCTCGCCCTTGCGTCGAGCATCACGACTTTCCTCGTTCAGCGTGAGGGTGGAGCAGTCGGAACTCTCGATGCGTATCCATTTGCGCAGCGCGTTGGAAATGCCCTGGTCACTTATCTGGCCTACGTTCGCAAGATGATCTGGCCCGCCGACCTGGCGGCGTTCTATCCCTACAGAATGGAAATTCCCGCTGCTGGAGCGCTCGCAGCGTTTGTCGCTCTCGCGGGGGTGTCATACCTGTGCCTTCGATTTGCGCGCAGATATCCGTACCTTCCCGTCGGCTGGTTCTGGTATGCCGGCACCCTCGTTCCCGTGATCGGGCTCGTGCAGGTCGGAAATCAGGCGATGGCCGATCGCTACACCTACATCCCGATCGTCGGACTGTTCATCATTGCCGCATGGGGAATTGGAGAGGTCGCCGAGAAGCTGCGGCTCAATCACTTCGTGCTGGCGGGCGGTGCGGTTCTCACCGTCCTCGCATCAGCGGCTGTCTCCCGGAGTCAGCTGCGGCACTGGAAGAGCAGCTCGCATCTCTGGACTCACGCGCTCGATGTGACGAAGGAGAATCACGTTGCGCACAACAATCTGGGGCTCGCGTTGGCGGGTGAGGGCAAGACAGAGGAAGCCATCTCGCAGTACAGGGAAGCGCTTCGCATCCGGCCCGCGTATGCAACAGCGCGCACGAATCTGGGCGCCGCCCTCTCAAAGCAGGGCAAGCTCGACGAAGCGGTTGCGAACTACAACGAAGTGCTGCGCGCGAAGCCTGAAATGGCCGAAGCGCACCTGAACCTCGGCGCGGCACTCGCGAGTCAGGGAAAGATCGACGAGGCCATCAGCCGGTATCAGGAAGCCGTGCGACTCAAACCCGATTACGCCGACGCGTATGCAAACCTCGGACTGGCACTGGCAAGCAAAGGGCAGCTGGATGCGGCGATCGCGGAATACAACAAGGCGATCCAGCTGAGACCGGCGTTCGCCGAGGTGCACAACAATCTCGGATTTGCGCTCGCCAGGCAGGGCAAGCTCGATGAATCCATCGCGCACTACAACGAGGCGATTCGGCAGAAGCCGGATTTCGTGCTCGCGCACATCAATCTGGGAATAAGTCTCGTGAATCTGAACAGGGACGCCGAGGCAATTGCGGCTTTTCGCGAAGTTCTGCGTCTGGATCCCGGCAACGAGATGGCAACGCGTGCCGTCAGCCAGCTCTCGAGCGAGGGCGCGGAGTCATCGGGGCGGTGAAGACGGTGCCCAACCTGATCGCGCGGTATACATTGAATGCAATGACAGGGGTGCCCGCGGTCCTCCGAAAGTCGGATTGATCGCGCGCTGAGACAGTCCCTCCGAACCTGACCCGGTTAGCACCGGCGTAGGGAGTCAACAATGGAAGCACGCACGCAGATGCATTACGCGCGTCGCGGTGAGATCACCGACGCGATGCGCTTCGTCGCCGAGCGCGAAGATCTTTCTCCCGAGCTCGTTCGAGACGAGATCGCGATCGGCAGGCTGATCATTCCCGCCAACGTTCGCCACCTCGCAGGCGCACTCGAGCCGATGTGCATCGGCAAGGTCGCCAAGGTGAAGATCAACGCGAACATCGGGAACTCCGCCGTATCATCCGATATCGATGGGGAGATAGAGAAACTCGGAATGGCGGTGAAGTACGGCGCCGATACGGTGATGGATCTCTCCACCGGCGGGAACATCGACGCGATTCGCCAGGCGATCATCGACACGTCGCCCGTTCCGATCGGAACGGTCCCCATCTACCAGGCGGTGCAACAGGAGAAGGAGCTCGAGGAGCTCACCGCGCAGGACCTGCTCGACATGATCGAGCACCAGGCGAAGCAGGGCGTGGACTACATGACGATTCACGCGGCCATCCTGATCGAGCACCTGCCGCTCGTCCACGGGCGCACCACCGGGATCGTCAGTCGCGGTGGGTCACTCCACGCAGTGTGGATGATGCATCATCGGAAGCAGAATCCCCTGTACGAGCATTTCGACGAAGTGCTCGAGATCCTTCGGTACTACGATGTCACGATCTCGATCGGCGATTCATTGCGCCCGGGTTCGCTGGCCGACGCATCGGATCGCGCGCAGTTCGCCGAGCTCGACACAATGGGGGAGTTGACCAAGCGTGCATGGGAGCGCGACGTACAGGTGATGATCGAAGGTCCCGGCCACGTGCCGATGGACCAGATCGAGATGAACGTGAAACGCGCGAAGCAAGTCTGTCACGAAGCGCCATTCTATACACTCGGCCCACTGGTGATCGACATCTCGCCCGGCTACGACCACATCTCGAGCGCGATCGGCGCCGCGCTGATCGGATGGCATGGCTCGGACATGCTCTGCTATGTCACGCCAAAGGAGCATCTCGGTCTTCCGAATGCGAACGATGTGCGCGAAGGAGTGATCGCCTACAAGATTGCGGCGCATGCGGCCGATGTCGCGCGGGGACGCAAGGGCGCGCGGGATCGCGACGACGCTCTCTCACGCGCGCGGTATGCGTTCGACTGGAAGGAGCAGTTCCGCCTCGCGCTCGATCCGGAGCGCGCGCAGGAGTATCACGATGAGACCCTGCCCGCGGAGTACTTCAAGAGTGCGGAGTTTTGCGGAATGTGTGGACCGAAATTCTGTTCCATGCACCATTCTCGCACCATAGAAGAAGGGATCGCGGCGCTCGCGGCCGAGTTGGCAGAGGGGAGAGAGGCATCAGAGACGCGAGAGACCGCGGGCGTCTGACACGTTCGGCGGTTCTCCTGCTGGCTCTCGTCACAGCGTGCGCGAGAGCCAGCGCACCGGTGGAGCCACTGCCGGCTCCGGGTCCGGGACCCGCGACCGCCCCGGTTGCATCAGTTGACGCCGAGTATTTCGAGTCACACCAGCTGATGGTTCCCGTCGCGGGCGTGAGGCCCCGCGACTTGCGGGATTCGTTCAACGATGCGCGCGACGGGGGCCGGACTCATGGTGCAACCGACATTCTTGCGCCGCGCGGAACCCCCGTCGTTGCAGCAATCGACGGAGAAGTCGTGAGACTGACGCAGAATTCCGCTGGCGGCCTCACTGCATACCTGACCGACGACCAGCACCGCTACATCTACTACTACGCGCACATGGACCGGTATTCAGACCAGATCCTGAGCACCGTGAGGGTCCGGCAGGGGCTGGTCATCGGCTACGTCGGTACCACGGGAAATGCACCGCCTGACACGCCCCACCTCCATTTTCAGGTGATGCGGCTGGCTCCCGGTCAACTCGACTGGTGGAACGGCACGCCGGTTGATGTAAGAAGATTCATGACCCGACCAGGGCGAGCCTTAGAGTGAAAGGAAGCGAACGCGCTGGCCTGAGGGCCGAGGCGCACCATCTCGATCCGACAGTCCACGTTGGGCAGCACGGCCTTACCCCGGCACTCATCTCCTCGCTCGACGACGCTCTCCGCACCCGCGAGCTCGTAAAAGTGAAACTCGGCAAGGGTGCGGAGGTAAAACCAAAGGAGGCCGCGGGCGAGCTCGCGACTGCCACGAGCTCCGAAGTAGTCCAGGTAATCGGCCGGACAGCCACCTTTTACCGGGAAAATCCGGACTTACCCCGGAAAAAGGGCGATCTGCCGCCCTGGAAGCGCTGAAATAATAATGTTGCACTTCACTGCCTTGCGAGACCCGCTAATTTTCGTTCAAATGTCCTTGTAGCAATGGCTTGCAATTAAGAACGGCTGTTCGCTATCGAAAGCAAACCATTTTTCGGTTATACATCATGTCACCTCGCCCACGCACCGTAGACGATTCCACAATCCTCGAAGCCGCTGTCACTGTCCTTGGCCGCATCGGACCGGACCGGCTGACACTCGCCGATGTCGGCGAAGAGGCCGGACTGTCAGCGGCGACCCTCGTCCAGCGCTTCGGCTCGAAGCGCGACCTCATGCTGTCGGTGCTGAAGTTCGCGACCGAGGGTTTCGAAGAAAGATTCGACCAGGCAATAAGGGACAACGACTCGCCCCTCGAGGCGATCTTCGCGGCGGCAATGGACCGCGCGCCTCTGGCGGAGCCGGGCGCCCTCGCGCACCTGCTCGCGTTCTACCTCTCGGATCTCGGTGATCCGGATTTCCGGGCGCTGGCAACCAACAATGCCCGGAAGGCCGTAGCGGGATTCCAGCGGATGCTCGACGAAGCAGTCGCCGCAGGCGAGATCACCGAGAGCTACGTGGATACCGCCCAGCTTGCGGAGACCATCTACTCGCTGGTGATGGGCACGCTGCTTACCTGGACGGTGACGCGCGAAGGAAACTATCGCACGCGAATCCGGACGGAGCTCGACGTGCTTCTGCGTCCTTTCCGCAGAGGCCCGCGGAAAGCGAGCACGCCGATCCGCGAAGACGCGGCGGCGACGCTCGCCGCCGCATCTCCAGCGGCCTAGTACCGGCGGTAGACCATCCTCACACCCTCGTCCTCGATGACGAGGGTGAAGCCGTCGACAGTGCCATAGTATCGCCGGCCGGTATTGCCCTCGTCGAACGTGAGCTCGCCGTTGTAGTAGTCGTAATACCCATAGCTCTCGCTCGAGCGAGTCTGGGTCTGCCCGTTGATCGTCTCGCGGATGATGCCTGCTTCGGTATATGTCCCGTCATCTTCGAGCGTAAAGGCCGCGCTCAGAACTTCGAGGCGATAACCGGGCTCCTGATACACGACCGTCGGAACCTGATATCCGTTCACCGTCGAAAGCTCGTACGTCCCCCTTACGCTTCCCGCGCCTGTGATTCCGTCCAGCGCGGTGCAGCTCGAAAGAATGGCGAGGGACGCGAGCGCGAGGCCCACTGACCTTGCCTTTCTCATTGCAGTCTCCGTTATGTGCTGATTCCCGTGCCCGGCACCGTGCCGGCTGGATTATCGGTACCCCGGAGGATCGGGATTGTGCGGCGGATGCTGGCGCCGTCCTGCGGGGGACCTATCTTGGACATACCCTGACGGAGGCGGAACGTGGGCGCCACGGTGGCGATCGCCGCATCGTTGAAAAGAGAGCGTGAGGTCCGCGACGCATTTCGTGCGGCTGGTGCGACGACTCCCGTGAACGCGATGTCGCTCCAGACTATCGGCATCGAAGAGACGATGGCCGTGCGAAGACTGAAAAGGCGCGCAGTGATTCGCGAGGCCGCGCCCGGGTTGTTCTATTTCGACGAGGACGTTTACCTGGCGGTGTCCGAGACGCGGCGGCGAATGGCGCTCCTGCTCGTCGCCACGATCGTGCTCATCCTCCTGGTTGTGACCTGGGGAACCGCCACAATCAAGTGAGCGTGAAACGCCGTTGATATCTGACCTCCCGGGTCTATTTTTCGCATAAGTTTCTCGCACCCAAGCACACATCAATGCCCTACGTAATCACGGAAGCCTGCAAGGATACAAAAGACAGAGCCTGCGTCGACGTATGTCCAGTCGACTGCATCTACGAGGGCCCGGAGCAGCTGTACATCCATCCGGACGAGTGCATCGATTGCGGAGCGTGCGAGCCGGAGTGTCCGGTGACGGCGATCTTTCCGGAAGAGGACGTGCCGGCGAACCTGAAGCAGTACGTTCAGATCAATCGCGATGTCTTCAAGAGTCCCGATCCACCGGGACGTCCCAACAGGTAGCCCGCTCTACCGGGTGAAGTAGCCCTTCACAATGAAGGCGGCGATCAGCACTGCGTACTGAATGAAAGTGCTGGACTCGCTGCGGATGGCGCCGCGCCAGTCATGCTGGCCTCTCACCGGTTCGTCAGGTTTTTTCGGCAGCCAGCGAGGCACACAGTTCTTGTAGTCGAGGTACTGTCGTCCAAAGGTCGACTCGAGAACTCCCTCTTCATATCGCACGATGAGGCTGTACTCCGCGGCGAAGATCAATACGGCGAAGGGGAGAAACCAGAGCACTCCCGATATCACGCAGAAGCCGATCCAGACGAGAAAGTTTCCGTTGTAGAGAGGATTCCGGCTCCAGGAAAAAATTCCGTAGGTCACCAGCCTTTGAACATCGCGTGACCGACGCCGCGTAGTGGTGCCGGCAGCAGCGACGCCGGCGATGCGAAACGCCTCACCGACTGCGATCAGAATCCCGCCGATGAGCCATCGCGTGCCTGCAGTGTCCCCGCGCGCAATGAGTGGCACGCCGAGGAAAAGAATCGGCAGCCATCCTCGATTCCTGAACAGAAACTCCCCGATCCGCGCCGAAGGAGTGAGCTCGGCGGCGCTGATCTGGGGGAGCGGCATCGGTACCGGTTCTTCATTGCCCACCTCGCTGGGCAGCTCGGGAAGCTTGGACATCACCCTTCCCACGGAGAGAAAATTGCGCGCCACTCTTCCGGAACAGGCATGGGCCGACCCTCCGGCGTGAGCGTCACGTACACGATCTTCGCCTCACACACGAGCGCGCCTTTCTGATTGGTCGCGACCTGCCGGACGGTAAAGCTCGTGTTGCCGATTGTCTCGAGCCCGGTTTTCACGATGAAGTCGTCACCGGGGAGCGAGGGGTTGCTGTAAGACACGTCGACGTGACGAACAACGGCCCACTGCGACCGGCGAATGTAATCCTGGAACGCCATGTGCTTTTCGAGAGCCGCCCACCGCGCGCGCTCGAGCAGGGTCAGCATGACTGCGTGATTGACGTGTCCGGCGGTGTCGCAGTCGCCGGGATATATGTGGATCGTCAGGTGGTCAGGCATCTGGAGTCAAAAGTTAACCAGTAGAGCAGGGCTCCCCCCATTCGCGCGCGCTCGTCGAGAGCCGCAGCCCACGCCTTCGCGCTGTACGTCTCGTCGAGTCGAATTCCCGCAGCATCGTGCAAGAGTTTCGCCGTGACTGCGGCCCGCGGCAGGGCCCTTCCGTATGCACCGCCATACGCCTCGTGCGCGATGATCAGCCGCGACGAGTCCACGCGGGGCAGCCGCTCATGCGTCATCCCCTCGATGAGCTTCCTCGTCTGACGCACGAGGCTCAGGACTTTTGCGCGGTTCACGAACAGGCCCGGGCCGACGCGCGCGCCCACGATGTCTATGGGAAGTCCGGCGATCGTGAATCCAAGAAGCATTCCCGCGGCCGTTCCGCCACTCGCCACGGGAAGCACCATTCGCCACGGCATGGGGAACTCGTTGCGCGCGATCTGCCCTGCCAGCTCCAGGGCCGCGTTCACATGGCCGAGGATCCCGAGAGAGGTACTCCCTCCGACGGGGATGTAACGGACTCTCGAGCTCATCGAATGAAACCGCGCGGATGCAATCGCAATCACCGGATTCCCGTGCACCCGCGATCCCGGGAGCAGCTCGCTGATCCGGTCAGAAGTGAGCTCGGCCACGGAGTTCATCTCGTGAGTCCACCGAAGCGCGAGCACCCGCAATCCCAGCCGCTTGGCATGGATGGCAGTGGAAAGCACGTGGGTGGATCCTTCGCCCCCAACTGTTACGACAGTGTCGCCCTCTTCCAGATCACCGAGAAGAAACTCGAGGGCACGAACCTTGTTTCCTCCGCACCCGGGGGCGTTGAGGTCGTCCCGCTTTATCCAGACGTCCTGTGCGATTTCGTCCGCGATGCGGTGAACAGGGGACGGCAGGGTGCAGAGCTTCGCACGCGGCACGCTGGATAGAGCGGGGAACGCGTCGAAAAGAGGGAAAGATTCCGCTGCAGCCTGGTTTGTATTCAACCTTTTAGATTGGCTGAATGAGTATTTCAGATTCCGAAGCTCTTCTGTACATAGATAGCCAGCAGGCTGCGGACGACTTCCTCGCCGACATCTCCGGTGTCCGCGAAGTCGCGGTCGACACCGAGGGCGCCAGCTTCCACCGGTTCATCGATCGAATCTATCTCCTTCAGATAACGACCCGCGAACACAGCGCGATCATCGACCCGCTTCCGATCGGGATGCCGAAGGCGCTCGGCGACATTCTTCAGGATCCTCAGGTCGAGGTTGTCTTCCACGACGCCGACTACGACCTGAGGCTGTTGCACCAGGATTACGGCTGGCACGTCAACCACATCTTCGATACGCGGATCGCCGCCCAGCTGTTGGGGATCAAGGCGTTCGGGCTGGCGGCGCTGCTCGAGCAGTTCTTCGGTGTGAAGCTCGACAAGAAACACCAGCGCGCTGACTGGTCGCTGCGTCCGCTGACACCGGGAATGCGCGACTACGCGGCGCAGGACACGAAGCATCTCCTCGACCTGCGCGACGAGCTCAAGTCACGGCTCGAAAAGCTGGGCCGGTGGGAGTGGGCGAGAGAAGAGTTCGACCGGCTCGAAGGCACCAAGTGGGAAGACGAGGACACGTCGCTCGCATTCCTGCGAATCAAGGGCGCGCGCGACCTCAACCGGCGCGAGCTCGCTCTTCTGAGGGAGCTCGTTCCGTGGCGAGATTCGGTCGCGAAGGAAGTCGATCGTGCGACGTTCCGCGTGATGGGCAACGAGGTTCTGCTCGAGATCGCGCGCACGGCGCCAAAATCAGTGCGGGAGCTTTCCACACTCAAGGGAATGCCGCGCGGAATTCTCGATCGTGGTGCGCACTCCATACTCGCCGCCGTGCAGCGCGGTCTCGAGGTCGCCGATGAGCATCTGCCGCGATTTCCCCGTGCTCAGCGGTGGGAGCGTGAGGATGATTTCGACGCCCGCGTAACGAAGCTCAAGTCAGTCCGGGATGCAGCGGCGACGCGTCTCAACCTGGATCCGGGAGTGCTGTGCTCTCGCGAGCGGCTCGAGTCGATCGTGCGGAAAAAACCGGAAAACGTTCGCGATCTCGAGGATGTGCCGGGTCTTCGTCGATGGCAGATCGCCGAAATGGGCGAAGAGTTTATCGCGGCACTTCGAAGCTAGAACCCGAGATAAGCGCGAACGCGCGGCTCCATTTTCTCAGGCGTCCAGAACGGCATCCACACGAGATTCATCTCCACGCTCTCGACACCGGGCAGAGCCTTGATCTCCTCCTCGGCGTTCGACATGATCTCCGGTCCCGATGGGCAACCGGGAGAAGTCAGTGTCATGTCGACCTTCACTTTCGCGCCCTTCACCTCGATTGCGTAGACGAGTCCGAGATCGAGGATGTTGAGATTGAGATCCGGATCCTTCACACGGCGCAGCGCAAGCTTGACCTGATCCTCACTCACGACGCCGCGTGTATCGGGCGATTCCTCGCCGGTCGCGACACTCAACGGAATGGCGCGCTCCTCAGCGATGCTGTCGTCAAGGATTGTCGGTCTCTCCTCGGCCGGAGTGCGCGCGGTGACGGCAGCCGTGGCGGTATCAGGATGATCACTCATCCTTTAATACTAGCTGGCTTTCGACCTTCGGGAGGACTTGGCGGCGGTCTTTTTGGATGACGGCTTTTTTGCCGTCACCTTCTTCCCGGACGACTTTTTCCGCGCGCTCGCGGTCGATTTCGACGAGGAGCTCTTCGATCTGGCTGTGCGCGATCGCGACGATTTCGATCGCGCCGACTTCGACTTCGACGAAACCGTCGAGCAGCGAACGCGGCTTCTCTTGCTGCGTGCGCTGCGCGCGCGTGTCGCCTTCGTGCAGCGAACGGGCTTCGGCTTCGTCCAGCCAAGGCGCTCGTCAGCGCGGAACGCGGTCGGCATCGCGAGCACCGGGGTCGGGCCGTCCATCACCGCGAGCACCGCGGCGTCGGAAAGGTCGGAGCGAATGTCGGCGATGATCTTCGCCGGCCGCTGTGCCTTGGCGGCGTGAACGCGATTGGTCAGCAGCACCACGAACATCTCGCGATCCGGATCGATCCAGATCGAGGTGCCGGTGAATCCGGTGTGACCGTATGCCCGCTCAGTCAGGTATTTGCCTGAGCCGTAATCTCCGTCAGCGGTATCCCATCCGAGCGCCCGATGTCCTGCGGCGCGCCGCGTGAACAGAGCGACTGTCGAGTCGGACATGATCTGGACGCCGTCGTACGATCCGCCGTTCAGCATCATCTGCGCGAAGATCGAGAGATCGGCTGCGGTGCTGAAGAGTCCCGCGTGGCCGGCGATGCCGCCGAGCGCGTATGCATTCTCGTCGTGAACCTCGCCGCGCAGCGGGTAGCCGCGGGGCGGGGTGACTTCGGTCGGCGCGATGCGATAGCGCAGCGAGTCGGCCGGACGATAGAACGTGTCGTGCATTCCGAGCGGACCGAAAACCCGGTTCGCGAGAAAAACATCGAGGCGCAGGCCGGAGACTTCCTCGACGATCATCCCGAGAACGTCGGCGCCCAGGTCGGAGTAGATGTAGCCGGCGTCGGGGCGATACTCGAGCGGCGTGGCGAGCACCATGTCGCGAGCTTCCTGCGGGCTGCGCGCCTTGCGCCAGAGATCGCGGCCGGCGGGAAGACCCGAGCGGTGCGTGAGCAGGTCGCGGACCTTGACCTGGTCCTTGTACCCGCCTGAAAACGCGGGGAGATAGCGGAACACCGGCGCGTCGAGATCGATCTTCTTCTCGTCGAAGAGGACCATGACGGCGGTAGTTGTTCCGATGACCTTACTGAGCGAGGCGACGTCGTAGATGGTCCGGTCGGGGTCAACTGTCCCCGAGACCTGCGACCAGGAGAGATTGCCGAAGCCTTTCTGCCACACGGCTGCGCCTTTGCGTCCGACCACGACGGCGGCGCCCGGGTAACCCCCGGCCTTGATTCCGCGCTGCACCACCCGGTCGATTGACTCGAGCCGGGACGCCGACATGCCAACGGCATCAGGTGCTTTGGACGGCAGACCGTCATTACCGTGAGCTAGCGTAAGCGCGGTCACAATTACCTTCAGCAAATCTGAACTCCTTTCCAGCTACTACTGCCACTGAGCGGCGTTGTTCCGCCGCGGGAACCACAACTATAGATGTGACGACCCCGTCATCCTGTCGTCACGGGCTCCCATTGTAATACAGAGTACGGATATCCACATAGGTTTTTTTCACTTTATACGGATGTTTTTTCGGTAAAGGCCTCAAAGCCATAACAACGGAGCACTCAACTCCGACGGCAACCGTCCGCCAGCCACGGGTTACTAACTTCTACGACGGGATGCAGACCGATCAGATCACACTTCAGCGCGCCATCAAAGGCGATGAAGCGGCGATGCGGCAGCTATGGCTGCGGCACTCTCCGCATATCGACGCGGTCGTCCGCAGGCTTTGCGGGGATCACGACGTCGCCGCCGACATCGCGCAGGAAGTGTGGATCCAGATCTTCAGGGCGCTCCCAGGATACCGAGGCGAATCGCAGTTCGGAACGTGGGCGCACCGCATCGCCGTCAATCGCACGCTGAACGCGCTCCGCAAAATCAAGCGGATTGCGAAACTGGAAACCGACATCGAGGATGACAGCGCGTTTGTCGAAGGAGACAGCGACCGCACGTTCCTCGCCGAATCGATAGACGAAGCAATGGGAAAACTTTCACCGGGCGCGAGAATGGTCTTCGTGCTCCACGACATCGAAGGCTACACGCACGACGAAATCGGACGCGAGCTTGGCATAACGTCGGGCGGATCGAAATCACAGCTTTTCAAGGCACGCGCCAAGCTTCGCCGGCTGCTGGCGCACCTGGTAGACGAATCGAGGGCCGGCACAGGAATGTCACATGCCCCTGTCTGAGAACGCATTCGACGAGATGGTGGCGCGCGAGCGCGCGAAGAACGCGCTTCCGCTCACCGACTGGGACTCGCTCTCGGCAAGACTTCGAGCCGAAGGCCTGATCAAGGACCCGATCGTCCCGCGCTTCAACGCGAGACGACTGATGCAGATCGCCGCCGGATTCGCGCTCGCAATCGGCGGAGCCGCTGCAGGCCGCGCGTCAGCGGGCGCCTCGCTCGTTCCGGGTCCTGCACCGACGGCGTCTGCCGAGATCGCGCCACAGGAAGCACCGGCGAACACGTCGCTCGCATCGACGAGCTCGCTGCAGTTCAAGTCGCCCGAGGAAGCATGGGAAGTCCTCAACCGCGCCGGCGAAGAATACCAGCGCGCATCGATCTACCTCTCGGCCAACAACACCGAGGTGCCGATGCCGTCGAATCCGTCGCAGTACCGCACGCGACTGGCTGCGCTCGACAACGTCATGACCGAGATTCGCGGCGCCCTCAAGGAAGCGCCGCAGGATCCGGTGATCAATCAGTACTACCTCGCGACAGTAGGGGCGCGCGAGGCTACTCTCCGCCAGCTCGGGACGACACTCAGTCCCAGGGGCGTGAGTCTCAATCGGTTCTAGGAATGAAAGCGATGAAGCTCAGTCGATCAGGAATTGTCGCGGTTGCGGCGGCGCTCATCTTTGCGCCGCTCGCTCTCGCGGCACAGAAGGAGCCGCCAAAGGAACCGCCCAAGGGCTGGGTCGGCCTGCTCATTACAACCGGCATCGGACAGGCGGACGCCGCCGGCAGGATGGTGTTCAACGATTACCCGGTCATCGAGTCGATCGATCCGGGCTCTCCGGCTGAGAAGGCGGGACTTCGGGCCGGCGACATTCTCATCTCCATCAACGCA
>DASWQD010000064.1:0-2575 GCA_036398255.1 Gemmatimonadaceae bacterium
GAAACGCGCTTCCGAGATCTCTTCGTCCCAGACGGAAAAGAAGCACTCGTTCTGAAGCGTGGCGATGTGTTCGCGCGGCATGGTCACGAACACTTCGTTCGCCTGCACCAGCTGAGTGAGCCGGCACCCGCGCATCGATGCGAGTCCCTCGCCGAGGATCGCTGCCATCCGGTTGGAATGCCGCGCGCTTCGCAGCCAGAGATCATCGGTGAAGAGCGCGTCGAATTGAGCGGCGATGAATCGCATCGTCGACGACAGCTGAGTGCCCTGCATTCGGCGGTAGGGGAAGTTCTGCGCGAGCTCCGGATCGAAGAACACCACCGCCTCACCGGCAATCATCCCGTTCTTAGTTCCGCCGAACGACAGGACGTCGACGCCCGCGTTCACGGTGATGTCGGCGAGAGAGAGCCCAAGACTTGCCGCCGCGTTGGCGAGACGCGCACCGTCCATGTGAACGCGAAGTCCGTGCTCGTGAGCAAACGAAGAGATCAGCTCGATCTCACTCGGGGTGTAGACCGTGCCGTATTCGGTCACCTGAGTTATCGAGACCGCACTCGGCTGCGCGGAGTGGTCATCTCCGAACGAGTGGAGATGGCGGGCAATCCCATCGCGATCGATCTTCCCGTCAGTAGTAGGCACAGGAAGGAGTTTGCAGCCGGCGTGCTTCTCGGCCGCCCCGCATTCCGACGTGAAGATGTGCGCAGTCTCGGCGCAGATGACGGCGTTGAACGGGAGGGCGAGTGTCTGAAGCGAAAGCACGTTCGCGCCGGTCCCGCTGAACACGAAGAAGATCTGCGCGCGCTCACCGAAGTGCTGGCGCAGCTTCTCCATCGCGCCCGCGGTGAACGTGTCGTGACCGTACGATGGAACGTGTCCCGCATTCACCGCCGCGAGCGCGGCCAGAACTTCAGGATGAACACCGGACCAGTTGTCCGACGCCAGGTGACGGCGCGGAGCCGATGTGCTGAGGTTCACTTGCTCTTACTGACGGGCTTTCGCAACCTCGGCTGCCAGCTCTGTATACGCTGTCTCATTCAATGCGCCGAACTTGAGATTACGCCAGAGAATGCGGCCATCCTTCCCGATAACGAACACGGTCCGGCTCGCATTTCCCCGTGTCTGATTCCACGAGCCGTACTGCCTTGCGACGCTGCCCTCGAGATCGGAAGCGAGCGCAAACGGGAAGCTCATTTCCTTCGCCCACGACGCATGGGTCGAAATGCTGTCGCTGGAGATCGGGATAACGACTGTGCCCTCTCCGAACAGCTTCGCATTCTCGTCGCGGAACTTCGTCAGCTCGTGCGTGCATCCCGAAGACCGGTCCGCAGGATAGAATGCGAGCACGACCACCTTGCCGCGGAGATCGCTGAGCTTGACGGGCTTTTCGATGGGGCCCGATGCATCGGCCCAATCCATCGTGAAGTCAGGCGCAATCTTGCCGACGTCCACTTCCGGCGGAGGCGGTGCCGCAGCCGGCTGCGCTGCCGGTGCCGCCGCCTGCGCGGAGGCCATGGCGGCGGAAAAGACCAGCGCCGCGAACGATGAAAAATGGGTAATCTTCATTGCACACCCTCGAAAGAACGCTGACCGGTTCGACCTCTCACCGGGTTTGAATCTAACGCGAGGAACATCGAATGCAGCTTCACGGAATCCATCATCTCACCGCGGTATCGTCGAGCATTCGCGAGAACCTGCGCTTCTATACCGGCACGATGGGAATGCGCCTCGTAAAGCGCAGCGTAAACCAGGATGACGTCAGCGCATACCACCTCTTCTACGCCGACGCCGTTGGAACTCCCGGAACCGATCTCACGTTTTTCGACTGGAACATGCCGGCCGAAAAGCGCGGGACGAACAGCATTGTGCGGACGATGCTCCGTGTGTCCGGAAGGGATGCGCTCGAATGGTGGCAGGCACGACTCACGGAGATGGGAGTTCAGCACAGCGGTGTGATCGAGCGCGACGCGAGGGCGACCCTCGACTTCGAGGATCCCGAGGGGCAGCGACTCTCGCTCGTTGACGACGGCGGCCGCGGCGACGCGCCGACGCCATGGGACCGAAGTCCTGTTCCGGCGGAGAAGCAGATTCGCGGGCTCGGTCCAATAGTAATGAGCGTTCCGTCTCTCAAGCCGACCGACTCAGTCCTCACACAGGTGATGGGAATGGAGCACGCTCGCGAATACCAGCACGACGGGATCATGGTCCACGTCTATCAAATGAAAGGCGAGGGTCCTCACGCCGAGCTGCATGTGGCGGTTGCTCCCGACGCACCGCGTGCGCGGCTGGGAGCGGGCGGAGTCCACCACGTCGCATTCCGCACCCCGACGGAGGCCGAATACCATGCCTGGACGGAACGGCTCAATTCATTCGGGATCAACAATAGCGGTGAGATCGACCGGTACTATTTCAGGAGCCTTTACTTCAGGGAGCCCGGACACGTGCTGTTCGAGATCGCTACTGACGGTCCCGGGTTCGCGGTGGACGAGGACGTCCGGACCCTCGGGGAGGAGGTGGCCCTGCCGCCATTCCTCGAGCCGCACCGGTCCCAGATCGTAGCCAACCTCAAGCCGATCGA
>DASWQD010000065.1:0-6685 GCA_036398255.1 Gemmatimonadaceae bacterium
ACGCGGGTGCGCGGCGTGATCGCGTTCTCGAACTGCCGCACCAGGTAGGACATGGACGGCGGCGGCACGTCGAAGGAGATCTGCTTGACGACGATCCCCTCGCGGCGCGCGCGCTGCTCCCAGCTGGTGATCATGCGGCCGTAGTTCTGGTTGGTGAGCAGAACCTCGTCGCCGGGCTTGAGGTCGAGACCGAAGATCATGATCTCGTTGGCCTCCGACGCGTTGCGCGTGATCGCCATCTCCTCGGGATCGCAGCCGAATTCGCGGGCGAGGTCGCGCCTCACACTCTCGATCCGCGGCTCCAGCACGCGCCACATGTGCTCCACCGGCAGCTCGTTCGAGAACTTGAGGTCGCGGATCATCGCCTCGAGAACGTGGCTCGGAGTCGGGCTGACCCCGCCGTTGTTGAGATTGATCATCGTGCGATCGACGTCGAAGGCACGCTGGATCAGCGACCAGTATGTCTCGTCTTCGGCGACGTGTTCAGGCGACCGGTCGCCGGCGATGAGGTTGGCGCGGAACAGCGACGCGATCGCGTTCTCACGGAACACGGCGGTCGCGCCGAAACCGGCCGCGGTCATTCCCGAGAGAAAGCTGCGGCGAGTTGTCATGGTGTGATCCTCACGCGGGTGCGGTGCCGCAGGCTTCGAGGAACTGCTCGCGGATGAACGCTACCGGAATCGGCCCCTGCGACATGAACCGCTCGTGAAACTCTCTCGCGACGAACGCCGGGCCCGCGCGCGCCTTGCACGCTTCGCGCAGCTCGACGATTGCGTTCTTTCCGAGATTGTAGGTGATCGCCTGGGTGGGCCATTTCGAGTACCGGTAAATCGCGCGCGTCGCTGCGTCGAAGGCAGCCTTTGCGGCGGGATCGGAGGCCGCGCGAAGTCGCGCACCAGGCGTGAACTGCACGTGCTCGGTGAAATAATCGATCGCATCGTCGAATGTCATGCGACCCGTGTGCATTCCGACGTCGACACGAATTCTCACCGCGCGCAGCAGCTGGCCCTGAAGCTCGTAGAGGTACTCGCCGGCGGAATAGAATCCATACTTGCGGCCGCCGACCGGCTCGCTCATCAGCTCTTCGGTGTAGAGAGCCCATCCCTCCGTCGGCATCGAGTCCGCCCACATCGCCGACGAGTCCTCCACTGCGCCCGGCGTAAGCCAGCGAATGTTCGAGATCTGGTCTTTCTTCTCGGTCATGAAGCGGTAGTGCCAGTCGTGGCCGGGAAATCCTTCGTGAATCGCGGTATCGGCGACGGACGCGAAGTTGTTGAGTTTGAGCGCTTCTGCATTGTTGCCGGTCGGCGTCAGATAGAATCGTCCGGCGCCTGACTTCTTGAACGGCGGGGCAGGGTAGTAAGCCGCGTCGATCGTGCTCTGGAGAACCGGCGGCGTTGGCACGACCTCGAGACGATACGTCGCGGGGATGTCGAACAGCTTCTGGTCTCTTCCGTATGCAACTGCCCGTTCGCCGGCGTCGCGGTACCACTTGAACAGCTGCTCGTCGTTCTTCGGCGCGTCCTTCGAGAGAAAATCCATCACGCGCTTGACGCTGGAGTAGTTCTGGGCATCAGTGCCAAATGGAAGCCCGAGCTTGCCGTTTTCGGAAAACTCCTTTGCTACCGCAACGATCTTTCCGGTATACAACGCGACCTGGGCGGCGCCGAATTCATACAGCTCGGCAGCGGAACGCGGGTCGCGAAGAACATTGTGAACGCGCCACTCGTATTCCTTCTCACCGGCGGCAAAGCGGTCCACTGCTTCATTGACGTCGAAGTTTGCGGCAAGCCAGGTCGCGAAATTCTCCCATGCAACTGCGGCGGAATTTCCGGCAGCGCCGATCTGTGTCATCATCCCGGCGGCAAACGGCCGCGTTCCGATGAAACGCTGAGCCATAGCCGGCAGCGTCACGCGGAAGTACTCGGCGTTCGCGCGGCTGCCGTTGATTCCGTCACGCTGAACCATTCGCTTGTCGGGAATCACGCCCGCTGCCTTGCCCGCAAGAAGGTTGGTCTTCGCAACCTCGAGGTAGCCTGGGATCGCAAGTGTTCGTGTGGCTACGGCCTGCCAGTCGGCCGCCTCGCCGAGCAGTCCGTTCGTGGCGTCGGGCATCTGCTGTATCTGCCAGTCGACACCGCGAAACGGCTCCGCAACGTACGTGTCCAGGGCGCGCCGGTAATAATGCAGATCGGCCATCTGATGAATCAGAAAACCGAGCTGCGACAGCATCAGTTGATGGTCGGCTTTGTCTGCGCCGGCGAGTGTCGCTGCCGGTATCGCCTCGATCGACGCATGGAGCGAGCGATACTCCTTCAGCTCGGCGTCGATGGCTGCCTGCCGGTAGTCGCGAAGGCGCGTGTTCGCGGTCGCCAGCACGGGACTGTAACCATCGCCGCCCAGGTAGGTGGAGGTGACCGGATTCTTGTCGAGATGGAAAACGAAGAACCGGTCTCTCAGCTCGGAGAATGTCCCGGGGAGAATCTCGGGTTTGGGAGGCGGGGCAGGAGGTTGCGGGGCGCAGCCTTCAATGCTGCCAAGTATGCCAAACGCTGCAGCGGCGGCTCCGCCCTGCTTGAGGAATGTCCTGCGATTCATTTGTCAGCTGTTGAGGTAGCGTTCCCGCATCACCTGGAGATGGTGCGTCTCGTGTCCGGCCATGATGTATGCAATTGCGCGCACGGAGATTTCGTGGTCGTTCGCGACTCCGCGCCGCGTGAATGCTTCTTCGTCCATGCTGGCGAACATGTAAATGCTGGAGCGGCGGAGATGCTCGAAGTCGTCGATCAGGTCTCTCATTCGCAACCGTGAAAACGGAGCGTTTGCGACGTACAGGTTCTCGTCGAAGCCGGGTACCGGCGTGTCATCCGCGCGCGAGAACCTCCACGCGCGATACTGAAAGACGCGCTCGCCGTCAGCGAGATGGCCGATGATCTCCTTGATGCTCCACTTCCCGGGTGCATAGCGATGATCGGCCTTCGATTCCGGGATCGCCCTGAGAAATGCCAGCGTCTCAGGTATCTGCCTGCTCAGCGTGTCGACGATGTTGCCATCAGGCACGCGGTCGATGTACATGGAATAGTAGGCGTTGTGCTCGTCCGGCTTCGGACGGACCGAGCGGAATGCGTCACCCATGATTCGCTCCCATTAACGCATGGCGTCACAGCGCCGTGCGGCGATGTTGAACCGAGACAACTTTCCTCAGAATCGCGATTTGCCCGCCATGGTAGGAGGCATGCTGCGCGACACCGCTCACCATTCCGGCCACGCTTCGCGTGCTTTGCGGCGCGTTGGCGGTGAGATCGTCGTCGCTCATTCCAAGGACAACCTCGCTCAGGCGCTCGTAGCTCTCGGCGAGGGCTTCACGTGCAGCGTCCCACCTGGCCTGCGTGAACTCGTGCACTTCCGGCCAGTCCTCGCCGTCGTATGCCTCGACCTGGCCGCCGTTGATTCGCCGCAATGCGATGTTCGCCCACGAAGTGATGTGAACTACCAGCTCCCAGATATTGTGGGCCGCGGGAATAGGCCGCTGCATCGCCTCTTCCGGGGAGAGGTGTGAGATGAGCTCGTGGAGCGATGGACCATGCCACGCATCACCGCGAACCGCGCGGCGAAGCTCATCGGAGAGAAGCTCTCCGTGTGTCATGATCCAGCGCTCCGCGGGTTATCACTCACCAGATGCGCGCCCTCATGCTCGCCGACCTCACCATCGGATCGCCTTCCTTGCATCCGAACGCCCTGGCGAATTCAGGCATGTTGGAAAGCGGGCCATTCACGCGGAATCGTCCCGGAGAATGCGGGTCGGTGCGAATCTGAAGTCGCAGCGCTTCGTCTCTCGAGTTGCCTCGTCGCGCCTGTGCATACGCGAGGAAGAATCTCTGCTCCGGTGTGAAACCATCGATCAATGTGCGCGGCTTGCCGGCGAGCGCACGCTGAAGCGCATCATATGCAGCGGAGACGCCAACGACGTCGGCGAGATTCTCGCCAAGTGTCAGCTTCCCGTTCACATGCAGACTGTCGAGAACGGTGTACGCGTTGTACTGGTCCTCCACGACCTTTGCACGCTCGAGATAGTTCTTCGCGTCCTGCTCCGTCCACCAGTCGAGGAGATTTCCCTTCGAGTCGTACTGCCGGCCCTGATCGTCGAAGCCGTGCGACAGCTCGTGCCCGATCGTTCCGCCGACTCCGCCATAGTTGGCGCCTTCGTCATATGAAGCATGGAAGAAGGGCGGCTGAAGCCTTCCGGCAGGGAATGCGATCTCGTTCAGCTGCGGCGCGAAGTAGGCGTTGACCGTCGGCGGAGTCATGAACCACTCGCCTCGATCTACTGGCTTGCCCAGCTTCGCCAGGTCACGGCGAACGGCAAACGCTCTCGAGTTCAGGATGTTCGCCGCCCACGGGCCCTCGACGACCTTCAGATCAGAGTAATCGCGCCAGACATCGGGATACCCGATTTTCTGGTTGAAGGACGAGAGCTTTGTGAGCGCCTGCTGCTTCGTCGTGCTGCTCATCCATTCCGCCTTCTGTATCCGCTCCTGCATCACCGCCCGGAGATTGTCGATCATCTCCAGCGCTTTTTTCTTCGCCTCGGGCGTGAAGGCGACCTTCACATATTCCTTTCCGAGAGCGTCACCGAGCACACCGTCGGCGACGCTGAGGCACCGTCTCCATCGCGGCTGCATCTGCCTTGCGCCCGTGAGCATCGCCTGGAAAGCGAAATCCTGGTTGACGAAGGCACTGCTCAGGTGCGGGCTCGCTCGGCCAGTGAGTCTCCACGTGAGATACGATTTCCAGTCCTCGAGAGGAATCGTGGTGAGCGCAGCGTTCAGGCCCTTGAAGTAGTTCGGCTGTCCGATGTCGATCGTCGTCACGCCGCGAACACCGAGCGATCCGAGGAATGCGTTCCAGTCGAATGCGGGCGTCAGCTCGTTGACCGCAGTGATCGTCATCAGGTTGTAGTTCGCGACCGGATCGCGAAGCTCGACCGGCGTTTTCATCGAGCCCGCCAGCGTCGTCTCGAGTGCCATCACTCGTTCAGCAGCCTTGTTCGCCTCCGCGGCGGGCTTTCCCGTCAGCTGAAGCGTCTTTGCAATGTGCTCGACGTACGCTTTCCGGATCTTCACCGAATTGGAATCGGTCTTCGTGTAGTAGTCCCTGTTCGGGAGACCCAGTCCGCCCTGGTTGGCGCTGAGGATGACGAGGGAGCTGTTCTTTGAGTCCTGCCCCGTTCCGAAGGTGAAAAGCGGAGATATGCCGGCGGCGTGGAAGTAAGCGATGGCCTCGTTCAACTGCTTGGCATTGGAGATCGCCGCGATGCGGGCGAGCTCCGCCTCGAGCGGCTTGGCACCGGCAACCTCGGCGCCCGCCGAGTCCATGCAGCTCGCGTAGAACGTGCCCAGCTTTTTCGTGTCCGGATCGCTGGTGGTCTTTGCAACTTTCGCAGCTGATTCGAGGACGTCCTTGAGAACGAGGAAGTTGCTTTCGCGCAGCTCGTTGAACGGGCTCCATGATGAGAAAGCTGCGGGAACTGGATTGGCCTTGAGCCATCCGCCTCCGGCGTACTGGTAGAAATCGACACACGCGTTCACGGTCGTGTCGAGGTCGGCCAGCTTGATTGGTGGGCGCACGGACTGTTGCGATCCCGCGGGCAGGGCAGCGATCGAGAGCAGGGCTGCAGTGAACGCGGTCGCAGAAAGAACTTTCAACTTTGGCATCATTGTGAAGGTCACGGCCTGGGGTTGTGCGGGGGCAGTTGGAAAAACACGGTCAGCGTCGCTTTCCCGATACGATATAAAGCACACCGATATAGATGACTGCAAGCGCCACCATCACGACGCCGCCCCGGAGCGAGACTGGGAGCAGGTAGGACGCGTTGCTGCCGTCGGTGGCGATGAGATAGACCCACTCATCGAGGGCAAGGGAAAGCCCGATTCCAAAAACGACAGCCGCGGCATCCATCAGCCTGGATGGAGCGGGAAAAAGGGCGAGGGGAATCCCTCCTCCAACGATCAGCAGGAGCCCCGTGAAGAGATGATGGATGTTGTACCCGGCAATATCGAAGTCGGAATCGGGCGAGCTGTAAAGCATTAGCCGGATCGCCACGAACGTCACCACGATGGATGCGGCAAGCAGCCGGGCGCGGCGGATATTCATCGGCCGGAAAATCTACAGAGCAGGCGACTGACCGCATTTCCCCGGGGTCAGAAACGAAAGGCCCAGGGTCGAGATCCTGAGCCTTCCCAAGCTGGTCAGTTCCGCGCTCAGCTCGCCCGCAACGCTCTCTCCGCAGGAGCATCGGCGACAAGAGCCGGCGACTGCCAGGAATTCTCGAGCACCTTCTGGAAGCAGCGCTTGGGCACGATGTCCACGCCTTCGGACGAGAGACGGTCGTAGCGCGCGAGCTTCTCGGGATAGCGGGAGATCGACGTGGGCTCATAGTCGAGCGACAGGAAGAACCGGTCGCTCAGGCTCATTGCGAAGATCTCGCCGATGTCGCGGGCGCGAGCGAGACGCTCGACGCCAAGCACCACATCGGTGCCGAGCCCCTTTCCGTGCTCCGAGCGAGCGACAGCCACCGAGGCAACTTCGGCGAGTGACGGCGAATACTCCTCGAGCGCGGCACACGCGACGACGCGGCCGGCCGAGCACGCAACGACGTAAGTGTCGATGTTGATCGCCACCTGCT
>DASWQD010000066.1:0-5369 GCA_036398255.1 Gemmatimonadaceae bacterium
GAGTGAGCGACAGCGTGAGCGGCTCGAGATCCTTCGGGTCGCCTCCGGCCTTGATGTAGGCCTCGAGCGTGAATGGCTCGTACGGAGTTCCGATGGCGAGCTCCCCGACGCGGATCGCGCGCGGCCCGAGAGGCACGGCGCGGCGATTCATTCCCACGCTGCGGAGCGCGGCGCTCCAGGCGCGCAGTCGTGCTTCGTCCGAATCTGCGACAGGATATGCATGAAGCGACGATGGCAGCATCGCGGCGGCAACTGCTCCCGCCGACATGACGAGCATCTCGCGCCGGTTCATCGAGTTGTGCATTGGCGGACTCCCGTGTCGATGTTCAATTTCATCCTCTGAAACATGATACCGCAACTTCGGAGCTCGACATGAGAACACTCGCCTCGCTCATTGCGGCCGCAGTGCTGCCGATTGCCGGCGTCTCCACTTACTCGCCGCAGCCGGTCGCCCCGCGACCGAATGTCGTCTTTCTCTATGCTGATGATCACGCGGCGCACGCAATCTCCGCCTATCAGCAGTCGCTCAGGTATGGAGTGAAGCTGCCGAAGACTCCCAACCTCGACCGGCTCGCCGGCGACGGGATGCTGTTCGTCAACTCGTTCGTGACGAACTCGATCTGCGGGCCTGCTCGCGCGACTGTGCTGACCGGCCAGTACGGTCACATCAACGGAGTGATGTCGAACAACGAAGCGATACATCCGACGGCGCTCACGTTTCCAAAGCTGATGCAGGGTGCGGGATATCAAACCGCCATCTTCGGCAAATGGCATCTGCGAACGCGGCCCGAGGGATTCGATAGATATGAGGTCCTCGCCGGACAGGGCCCGTACTACAATCCGATACTCGTCAGCAACGATGACAGCTTGCGGCACACCGGATACACCCTCGACATCGTCACCGATCGCGCGACTCGCTGGCTGAACGAAGGGCGCGACAAGTCGAAGCCGTTCATGATGATGCTGTCGTTCAACGGTCCACACCGGTGGTGGGATCCGGGCCCCGATCAGCTCTCCATGTACCGCGACACGACGTTCGAGATCCCGAAGACCTTCTGGGACAAGGGCGAGGGGCGCGCATCGCCGGCGAGGGATCCGGAAATGAAAATCGCGCTCGACATGACACCACGGGATCTGAAGATCGACCCGCCCAACAATCTCAACGCCGCTCAGCTCGCGATCTGGCACGCTGCGTACGATCCGGAGAACGCAAGGCTTCGTGATTCGCGTCCGTCGGGCGATAACCTCGTCCTCTGGAAATATCAGCGTTACATCGCGGACTACATGCGCGTGATCTCCGCGCTCGACACGCAGGTGGGTCGAATGCTCGCCGAGCTGGAAAAAGCCGGGATCTCCCGGAACACCATCGTAGTCTACTCCTCAGACCAGGGATTCTTCCTCGGCGACCATGGCTGGTTCGACAAGCGCTGGATGTACGAGGAATCGCTGCGGACGCCGCTCATCGTGAAGTGGCCGGGAGTGACGAAGCCGGGATCGAGAAACACCGACCTCGTGATGAATCTCGATCTGGCCGAGACGTTCCTCGAAATCGCCGGAGCGCCGAAGCCTGCTGCGATGCAGGGCGAAAGCATCGTTCCACTCCTGCGCGGGCGCACACCGAAGACATGGCGCGACGCGATCTACTACCAGTACTTCGAATACCCCGGGTGGCACGCCGTTCGACGCCAGTACGGCGTGAGAACGCAGAAGCACAAGCTCATTCACTACTATGAAGTAGGCGAGTGGGAGCTCTTCGATCTCGAGAAGGATCCGGAAGAGCTGAAGAGCGTGTACGCGGAGAAGTCCTATGCTCGAGTGCGGGCCGATCTCGAGCGCCGGCTCGCAGCGCTTCGCACACAGTACGCGGTACCTCAGAACGATCCTGCACCCGCCTATACTTTCGATCTGCCGGCCGACTATCGTCGTATCGGCGCGCCCGGAAGCTCACGAACGCCCGATGATTTCTTCAAGACTCACGAGCACTAAACGCTGATGCTGTCTCGATCATGGCTGTCATGCATCCTGCCGGTGGTGCTTTCGTCCTCGGGAGCTGTCCGGCCTGAACAAGATATGCTTGGCGGAATCGCGCGCGCCGATTCTCTCGTCGAGGCATCGGTTGGAAAGCTGACCGCAGGCGCAGTGCTTCTGGTCGCGAAGGATGGAAGGGTAGTTCACGAGAAAGCGTACGGGTACGCCGCGCTCAACGACTACGGGATGAAGAAGCTTGCCTCGCCAAAACCGATGACGACGCGCACGATCTTCGATCTCGCGTCCGTCACCAAGGTGATGGCCACGACGCTCGCAATGATGAAACTCGTGGATCAGGGGAAAGTCGAGCTCGATGCACCGGTTCATCGCTATCTCGCCGACTTTCGCGGGCCGCGTCTTGACAGCATCACGGTTCGTCATCTGCTCCAGCATTCGTCCGGACTCGTGCAGTGGCAGCCGCTCTACTATCAGGCATCGAACAGCGCCGAGACCTACAGGGCTATCCGCAACATGCCGCTGGAATGGGGTGTCGGAACCGGGCGCCATTACAGCGACCTGGGATTCATGCTCCTGGGTTACATAGTCGAGCGAGTCAGCGAAAAGACTCTCGACAGGTTCGTCGACGACGAGCTTTACCGTCCGCTCGCTCTGACTCAGACCACGTTCAATCCTCGAAGGAAATCGCTCACCGAATTCGCTGCGACAGAGCAGGGCAACGGATACGAGAAGCACATGGTGTACGATTCCACATTCGGTTATCGCTACCGCGGCAACCCCGCTTCGTGGAACAAGTGGAGAGATTATGTGCTCTCAGGCGAGACGGACGACGGGAACGCGTTCTACGCGAACGGCGGCGTAGCGGGCCACGCCGGACTGTTTTCGACGGCAGCGGAGCTCCGCGTGCTGCTCGACCTGCTCGTGAACCGCGGCACGCATTCCGGAAAGGAGTTCATCGGCTCATCGACCGTCGATCACTTCCTGACCATCGACAACTACGGTCAATACCTCGGTTGGCAGATGCCGCCCGGAATGCCGGCCGGCAGCTTCATGCACACAGGCTTTACGGGCACCTACGTGCTCGGCGTCCCGAAATACGGGCTTTCGATCGTATTGCTCACCAACCGCCAGAATCTGGGCACGGACGCGAGAGGCTTTTTCCCCGACGTGGGCCCGCTTCGAGCTGCCGTCGGCAAGGCAATCGTCGATGGAATCGAATCGCAGCTGGCGCAGTCTACTCCACGATTCGAGAGTGTCGACTTTCAGAGCGGCACGTGGCTCAAGGGCAACACGCACACACACACGCTCGAGAGTGATGGCGATTCTCCTCCCGATACCGTCGCCGCCTGGTACAAGCGGCACGGCTACAATTTTCTCGTGCTGTCCGATCACAACGTCTGGGTCGATCCGGCGAAGCTTTCGCGCCTCGTAGACTCGTCATTCCTTCTGATCCCGGGTGAAGAGCTCACCACACGCTTCGGGCAGAAACCGGTTCACGTGAATGGACTGAACATTCCGGCGGTGATCACTCCGAAGACCGACAGCACACTCCTCGGCACAGTGCAGAAAAATGTCGACGCGGTTCGCGGGGTCAGCGGGGTGCCGCACATCAATCACCCGAACTTCGGGTGGGCCATACCTCAGGATGTGCTGCTGAAGGTGAAGAACGACAAGCTGATCGAGATTCACAACGGCCACCCGCTCGTGCACAACGAAGGAGGGGGTGACTCTCCGGGAATGGACATGGTCTGGGACCATCTCCTCACCGGAGGGAAGCGCATCTATGGTATTGCGGTCGATGACGCGCATCACTTCAAGGGTGAATTCGCCGCCGATCGCGCGAATCCCGGACGCGGGTGGGTTTCCGTACGGGCGTCGAAGCTCGATGCCGCCGAGATCATGAGTGCAATGGAAGCGGGACGCTTTTACGCGAGCACAGGAGTCATTCTCGATTCCATGTCCGTAACGTCCCGGCACATGACGATCTCCATCCGCAACCGCGGCGATTTCAAGTTCACAACCGAGTTCATCGGGAAGGGCGGGGTCGTGCTCAAGAAAACCGGATCCAATCCGGCGATCTATCAGCTGACAGGAAGCGAGACCTATGTTCGCGGCAGAGTGACCAACTCAGGGGGCGAGATGGCGTGGGTTCAACCTGTATTCGTCGTCAGATGAGCGACAATTCGTTCAGCGACGAGAACGTCATCGAGGCGTGGAAGGAAAACGCCGGTCCATGGACCGACGCGGTGCGCGGGCGGAAGATCGAGAGCCGCAACCTCGTCACCGACAATGCGGTCCTCGACGCGGTGATGAGCCGGCATCCAGCTACGGTTCTCGACATCGGCTGCGGCGAAGGGTGGCTCGCGCGCGCGCTGGCCGACCGCGGCGTGCGGGTAACCGGGGTGGACGTGGTGCCTGAGCTCATCGAGCAGGCGCAGGCCGCGGGGGGAGGTGACTTTCGCACCGCATCGTTCGAGCAGATTGCCGAGGGCGGACTCGGCTTGAAGGCGGATGTCGTCGTCGCGAATTTCTCGCTCATCGGGAAGGATGCAGTCGACGGCCTCATCCACCGTGTCCCTGATCTTCTCGAGGAGAACGGGGCGCTGATCATTCAGACACTGCATCCCGTCATTGCCAACGAAGGTGACCCCTACGTAGACGGCTGGCGGGAGGGGTCGTGGGCGGGATGCGGGCCGACCTTCACGAAGAACGCTGCCCCCTGGTACTTCAGGACCTTCGGCACGTGGACAAGGCTTTTCCGCGACAGCGGACTGTGTCTCCAGGAGCTGCGGGAGCCGCTCCATCCGGCCACCGGAAAGCCTGCATCGGTCATCATGTTAGCAGTCTGTATTCCTCCTTGCCCGCCCGATAACCCGGCGCTATCCTAGCGCACCTCAGCAGCCCCCTTCGTGATTCACAACGAAGAAAATCTCTGGAGACCCGCGGCATGACCCTCTCTTCCGTTCGACGCGCCGCAGTGGCGCTCGTCCTCGCCTTCGCCGCGCTGCCATCACTGGTGGCAGCACAAGCGACAACTGGAACCGTTCGCGGCCGCGTCACTGACGCCGCCAGCGGTCGCGCTCTCGCCGATGCGCAGATCACAGTCGATGGCACCCGAATCGGCGGCATTACCAACGCAAACGGTGACTACACGCTGAACGGGGTGCCTGCCGGATCGCGCGCCGTAACCGTTCGCCGAATCGGCTACCAGCCAGTCACGCTCAACGTGACTGTTGGTGCAGGCGCAACCGCGACGGCCGATGCCGCGCTCAAGATAAGCGCGGTCAACCTGAGCGACGTCGTCGTCACGGGAACAGGAGCGCCGACAGAGCGGCGCAAGGTCGGAACGAGCGTCGCGTCGGTGGACTCGGCGCTGATATCCA
>DASWQD010000067.1:0-3725 GCA_036398255.1 Gemmatimonadaceae bacterium
AACGACGAAGAAAGTGAACAGCGCAAGCGTGAGCCTCCCGCGATAACTCCTAAGCCATTTCGCGGTCGTGCGCCTCACCCATCGGAAGAATCCGCCTTCAGCTACGGTTCCCAGTGCCCACAGGATTCCAGCGATGAGGCAATCGAGAATCACGATGAGCGCGACCCGCACGAGCCGCGTCGGCCATGACCTCAGGTCCACCTCGACATGCGCTCGCGCCGAACCGGCAGACGTGAGGAGGATCTCATCGCCGTGCCACTCGTTCCCCACGCGTCGCCACGTCATGACACTCGGACGGGCGCCTGTTCCGGGAGTTACGTCGGCGAGAGTCAGCGTGTATGGCGGCTCTGTCTTGTCCGGCTGGTCGAATCCCAGCAGAGTCGTGTACGGATTTTCGGCAACGAGTCGCGTGCGCGGAGAAGCGACCGCCGTGCTCGTGCCGCCAAGGCGGTGAGGCACCGCCAGCATTACCTGCTGCCCTGTCGGGCCGAGCGCCTGTTGAATCCGCGCTTCGCCGCTTGCGACTGCGTCAGCTGCCAGTCGCGACAGGCTCGCCGAGTCGTAGGTGAGGGGTGCCAGGTCGAGCCGGCTCACCAGCGCGCCGGCGTTGTCGGTCGTTCCGAGCGAAACCTGAAGTCCCGCCGCAGCGATATCGGAGGCTGCGTATCGCTCGAGCAGCTCCGGGCGAGTTCCCGCGGAGTCGTACCCGCCAAGCTCCGAGCCGAGACGCGTCAGAAGCTGCGCCGCCTCCGGATCCGGGCGCTGCAACCCCGCAACGTCGCGCATCGCAAGCTGGAGGCGCTGCTCGGTTGTCTTCGTCCATACGATGAACGTGGATATGCCGCCGCACAGGAACGCCACGACGGCAGCGGTGCGAAGATTCACCATCGGCCGGCGGCCGGCGGCGACTCTCGCAAGCCACGCGGCGCCGAGCCAGAACGCAAACAGGAACAGAAAAAGTGGAACCTGCCAGGCAGTCCACAGTGAGACGGTCGCACCGGACAGGGGCAGGACGATTCCTTTCGCTGCAGTCTCGGTGGCGATGATTCCACCGAGTGCGAGGACGGCTGCGCCGAATGTCGCCGCCGCGCGGGACATCCGTACGCGGCGAGATCGGATGAATGCGATGACGAGGAGCACGAGCAGAGCCGCGAGCATCGCGAATGGGCCCGCGCTCGCAGTGAGTGGACCGGCGAGCGACGAGTAGAAGTACGCAGGGTCGAACCACCGCGTGAGATTCGAGAAGTTGTTCCACGGCACGAGCGCAATGGCCGCGAGCGCAATGGCGATCGTGAAAATCCGGCGTCCTATCGCCCTCCGATCCGACCAGCCGATGGCGAACATCACGATCAGTCCAACCGCGAGCACGACTGCTCCGCGCTCGCGAATGGCGGCAGTCCGGTTGAAGCGAATCGCCTCGGGCGGCATTGCCACTCCCTCGACTCGAATCAGCTCGCTCCCGTCGGCCCCTGTGATGATTCGTTGGGCAGTGGAATCAGTGAGCGGCGCAAACCGGAACGATCGAACCAGCTCCCGCTCCGCGATCCGATCGTCGAGACCGTCCGCGATCCTGTCGGCAGGCGGCTCAGCGTGGAGAAGCGCCGAGGCGATCGCTGCCCTGCCTCCGCTCGTCGCCACTACCTGCAGGGACACGTAGTACGGAGAGGTCAGGATCGTCGTGCCCTGGCCAGTGAAGAGCGGCGAATTCCTGAATTGACCGGACCACGCAACGGGCCCCCGCTGGTCAGCGAGAATCACCCCGCTTTCTTCTCCAGGACCGAGCGACTTCAGGAAGTCGAACGCTCCCTCGGGATCGTCGGGAGCGTCGAGTGCCGCGGCCGCCAGCCCCGCCAGCTCCCGATGCCGCCCGGCGATGGTGCGGGCGAGCGCGTCGACCGCCTGGTCGCGGCGCGTGTCGGCCTCCACGATCCTCGCGGAATCGGCGGAAATGCCGCTGGCGCGAGGGGTTGTGGCACCATAAGGTATGAGAGGATTCCGCAGCCAGTACGCAAGCAGGAGAATGGCGCCGCCCCCGACGGCGTACGCCAGGCGCGTTGCCCACCTGCCACTCACGATCCTGATAGCCGCTCCCAGCGCATGCCTCGCTTCTCGCCATTTTCAATGCGTGCCGACGACGACCCGCTTCCCGGGCCGGCCCCGCACGCCCCCATCGTACCACTCCCGCAGAACGCTCCGCTTCGCATCAAGGAGCTGATCCCGATGCAGATCGAAGCAGTCATTGCGGGAGATCCGCGCCTGATCATTCCTGTCGGGACGTGCGAGCAGCGCGGCCCCCACCTGCCGCTTGGAACGGCGACGATCATCGCCGAGCGGCTGGCCGACGACCTTTCGCAGGAATACGGAGTTCTTCGCGCGCCGGCTGTCGAGTACGGCGTGAACGTCGACACCGAGCGCGGGTTCATCGGCAACGCGTCAGTCAGAAAGAAAACTCTCCATCGGACGCTCAACGATCTTCTCGATTCATGGGAAGCGACAGGGTTCAAGGAGTTCATTCTGCTGACTGCGCACGGGCATGACCCGCACCAGGAAGCACTTGCCACGGTGATTACCGCGGGCGCGCGCGTCCGCGTCGTCGACATCTTCGCCGTCAATCTATCGGAGCTTCTCGAGGGACAGACAGAAGCGATGCACGGCGACGAGGTCGACACCTCGATCATGCTTCACCTCGCCCCCGAGCTCGTTCACCTCGAGCTCGCCCGTGACTATATGATGTCCCGCGAACAGCTGAGACGTTACCGCCGCGGAACTCTCAAGGTTCCGAGCAACAGCGCCGGGAACATCGGACTTCCATCGCTCGCGAGCGCCGAAAAGGGACGGATTCTCTATGAACGAATCCGCAGCCGCATCAGTGACCGGATCTTCCTTGCGCCGGCACTCGCGGAATGAATATCCACTGTGAAACCACCTTCAACACTCCGCCGTACGTTGACTTGAATCCACCGTCAAACACAATGCAAAAGCGTTTGTATCTCATATTGGCCCTGCTGCTTCCGGCCGCCGTCTCCGCACAGACGGCGGCGACCACTCCTGCTCCGCAGCGAGCAGCTCTTTCGCTCGACGAAGCCATAACGCTCGCGCGCCGGCACAATCCTGTGCATCTCGCGATGGTCAACAACCGCCGCACTGCCGACGCGGCCGTGCGAACGGCGCAAGGCCAGCTGCTTCCAAGCGCAGACGCGAGCTTCTTCGCTCAGCGACAGCAGGGTGGACGCCAGATCTTCGGAGGCACCAGCCTCGGCGCGACCTCGGATATCAACCAGTCACAATACCAGATCGGAATCGGATACCGGATCAATCGCGCAACACTTCTCACACCGAAGCTTCAGCGCGCCAACCGCGACGCTGTAGAAGCAGACATCACCGGAAGCGCGGAGCTTCTTCGCGCCGGCGTGACGCAACAGTACCTCCAGGTACTCCAGGCGCAGGACCGGGCCGCGCTCCAGGACACACTTCTCGTTGCCGCGCAGACTCAGCTGGTGCTCGCTCAGGCGCGCGCACTCGTCGGATCGGGAACTCAGCTCGACGTTTCGCGTGCAGAGGTGACGGTTGGCCAGCAGCAGGTTCAGGTGATCCAGGCGCGCAATCAGATCGAGATCGAGAAGCTGCGCCTCTTCCAGCAGCTCGGTGTCGAACAGCCGTCTGACGTCACGCTGACGACGCAGTTCACTGCGCTCACGGAGCCGCCACCGCTTGCCGAGCTTCTC
>DASWQD010000068.1:0-12682 GCA_036398255.1 Gemmatimonadaceae bacterium
AGCCGGTGCCGACCTCGAGGACTTTTTGATTCGAGGAGACACGCGCCGCTTCAGTCATGTAGGCGACGATGTACGGCTGGGAAATAGTCTGGTCGAATCCGATCGGCACCGGATGATCGGCGTACGAAAGATCCTCGTACAAAGGCGGGACGAAACGGTGTCTCGGTACACGGGTCATCGCTGCGAGCACTGCCGGCTCGCGAATCCCGCGGGCGCGCAGCTGCTCGCGAACCATGCGCGCGCGCTCCTCAGCGAAAGGATCATTTGCCTCGCCCCGGACGGGGAGGCTGTCGTCCTCAGGCCGCGACGGCCGGCATCCAGTGAGCGATCCCAGAAGCAAGGGCAGCAATGCGAAGGCCATCGAGCCCGTGATCACGGCGCGAGAAAATCCTGAATCATCGATGCGACGAGTTCCGGGCGAACCTGTTCAAAAGGATGCGGAGTGTTCGGCAGGACGGCAAGCTCTCCCTTTTCTATCTGCTCCACCGCCGAGGCGGTCTCGTCGATGCTCACGATTGCATCGCGGTCGCCGACCATCATGCGCACGGGCTGCCGGATATTCGACAACACCGCAGCATCGATCAGGATTCTGTCGCCGAGCTCTGTCATGAGCGCAGCGGTTCTCGCGAGCACGAGCTCCCATCCGCCGGGAACGCCGCGATGTCGCTGTGAGAGATGCACTGCGAACGCGGGGACTTTTTCGCGGATCCTCGACGGCACGAGGCGGCTCGTTTCAACCTTCGCGATTTCGGGAGTCCAGTTCATCTTCGTTCCGAGCGTGACTACCGATGTCACGAGATCAGGCGACTCCGCAGCCAGCTTGAGTGCCACGTAGCCCCCCATGCTGTAGCCGAAGATCGCGGTTCGCTCGATCGAGCGGGCTTTCACGAGCTCGCGGACGTTTGCTGCGAACCTGTCGAACGTAAACCGGTCCTGCGATGCGGGTGTGTTGCCGTGGCCTTCGAGCTCGACGATGTGAATCGTGTGTGAATCGTTGAGCGCCCGCTCGAGTGGGACGAGCTGGGACGCGGAGCCCATTGCGCCGTGGATCAGGAGAAGATTCACCGGTCGCTAAGCTCGGGAAATTTTCGACGAGGTCTGCATCAGCAGGGCAGCAGCAAGAACGAGATCGAAGCTCACACACATCCACGGATAGAATTCCGGGGTGTACGCGCCTCCTGCTCCACCCAGATGCAGCAGCACATCCCACGCAACGTGCGCCGCCCAGCCCAGCGCGATTGCCGGCGGCCAGTATCGTAGTCCGATCCACGCCGCTCCTCCATACAGGAGAAGGCCGGCACCTTCGATTGCGAGATTCTTCGCCCCCGCTCCACCGGCCAACGCGAATGCGACGTAGATGAGGGCCGCGATCACGAGGCCCGTCGCATACACTCGCATCGCGCGGGCGGGCGACATGCGCCGCGTCCATGCGACCAGTACCAGCGCGAGCACGAAGCCGGCGAGAAGCGGGAGGAGGGCGGTCACGCTCTCAAGCTACGCTTGCGCTCGAGTGTGCGTCACTCCAGAATCACCATTCTGCCCCTCTCGTGGAGAACGTATGAAGACTTCGCTTGCAGCCATCATGGTCCTCGCCCTGCCGATGAGCGAGCTTGCCGCGCAGCAGCCCCCGGCCGCCCCGCCGGCGAATCCCATCACGGCTGCGTTCAGAGGCCGACTGGCAACGCTTCACCGCAATCTTGCGCAGGCGTTCGATTCGATCCCGGCTGCAAAGTTCACTTATCGCCCGACTGCCGCGCAGCAGACCATCGGGTTCATCGCGCAGCATCTCGTGAACGACAACTATCTCTTCTGCGACAGATTCGGCGCAATGAAGGGCACGCGCTCGGCAGCCGACACGACGACCGCGGATTCAGTGAAGGCTACCTGGCCAAAGGACAGCCTCGTCGCAAAGCTCAAGGAGTCATTCAAGTTCTGTGAAGACGCATTCGCGCAGCTGGACGACGCGAAGCTCGGCGAGCAGGTCTCGATTACGTTCGGCGGGAATACGCGTACGGTGACGCGCGCTGCGATGGCGCTGGGTCACGCTCTCGACATGGCCGACCACTACAGCCAGATCGCGAATTACATGCGGCTCAACAACATGATTCCGCCGACGGCACTCCCTCGCCCGCGACCAGCTGGTCAATAGCGAGAAAAAAATCCGGGCCGCGTGGTTGGCGGCCCGGATCGCTGCAAAGGTGCTCCCCCAGACACGACTGAACCAGTCAAGCGTCACTGGTCAGGTCCGGCGATAACGCATGAAGACGACACCGGTGGGCAGCGGCGAGGCCTCCACGAGCTTCATGTCGAGCCGCTTTCCTTCCGGAAACAGCTTCTTTCCCCCGCCCAGCACGATGGGATACACGTGCAGGCTGTACTCGTCCACGAGATCGTTCTCGGCGAGTGTCTTCGTCAGTACGCTGCTGCCGTCGACGAGTATGTTCTTGCCGGCCTGCTGCTTCAGCTTGCGCACGTTTTCCACGACGTTGTCGCGAATGAGAGTCGAGTTCCGCCAGGCGGACGCGTCCTTCAAGGTGGTGGAGACCACGTACTTCTGAACGTTGTTCAGCGTGTCGGCGAAGGGATCACCCGCCATCGGCTCGAAGGCACCGCCGTGGATCTGCCACGTCTTTCTGCCGAGCAGAAATGCATCGGCGCCGGACATCGCCTGAAAGAAGTGAGCGCCGATGTCGTCGTGCCAGTAAGGGCGCGTCCATCCCCCGTGCCTGAATCCGCCTTCGGTGTCTTCATCCTCTCCGCCCGGAGCCTGGATCACGCCGTCGAGCGTGATGAATTCGGCGATTATGAGCTCTCTCATCTTCTGCCCTGATCGTTTGAGGTTGGTCGGTGAATCAGCTCGGCAGCCTGTCGCGGGTCTGCATCAGCATCTCGATGGCATCGGCGAGATGCTCTTCCCCAATGTGATGATCGCCGCGTTCCTCCCGCAGCCGATGCGCGTGCATCAGCACGTCGGCATCGCGAAATCCGTCAGGCGTCTGGAACTTGTAGCACGCGAGCTCGACGGTGAGACCGTTGGGATCCTTCAGGTAGATCGAGTTCATGAAGCCGCGGTCGCGCTCGTAGAACGAGACGCCGTGAGCGGTGAGGCGTGCGGGGGCCTGAAGGAAGCTCGCGCGTGACACGTTGAAGGCGATGTGATCGACACAACCGATCTCGCGCGGCGCCGGTCTGCCTGCATCCTGCCGCGTTTCGTTCGTGAACACCGTGAGCAGTCGCCCGTCACCAGGGTCGAAGTAGAGGTGGTTCTCCTCCGGATTGCCGAGGTTCGGCTGCTCGAAGATGAACGGCATTCCAAGCACGCCCTGCCAGAAATCCACCGCGCTCTTCTTCGTCGACCCCACGATGGTGATGTGGTGCAGTCCCTGAATCTGAATTTTCTTCACGCTCGAGTCCTCAGCATATTCGGGTAAAGCGGAACGGCAAAGCTCGGATCCTCCGTGTCCTCCGTGACTCCGTGTTGATCCGAGCTTTGTAGTTCCCGCTGTTGCCGCTTTGAGGAAAATGCGCCGCTAAAGATCCGTTTGCCATTCCTCGGTCGGTTTTCAGCGAAGGAATTGAAGTGGGCATCGACATGGAAGGGTCAAACTGCTTGCGCTATCGTTATGGAATGTCATCGACCCTGCAAATCGTTCAGATCACGCTCCAGGCGCTCTCTTCATTCGCGATTGCGGGTGGATTGATCTTCACTGCAATTCAGTTCAGGCAGGCCCGCAAGGCGCAGCTCGTGTCCAACTTCTCGAAGCTCATCGAGATGCAATCCCAGCTCCGGTACCTTCGCGTGGAGAATCCGTCGCTCGCGTCAGTCAGTCCTGCCGATGTCGAGCATCTGAAGTCGGATCGCGAGATCCAGGAATACTTTCTCAACCTGATTCAGCTTTCGATCTTCGAGATCGCATGGTATGCGCACGAACAGGGACAGATCTCACCCGACTACTTCCAGTCGTGGACCACCCGGATGTGGGAAGTGGGACAGGAGAAGTCGTTCCGGAGCATGATCGAGAACCCGTCGATGAAGATCATGCACGATGAATTCGATACCTACATCCATCGCCTGATCGACGCACCAGCGCCGACTTCCCCGTTGAAATAACAGCTCTCTTCGTCATTTCACCTGGCCCAGGTATTTGTCGAGCCACGCCAGCGACTCACGGATGAGATCAGTTCTCGGCACATCGTGCCCGCCCTCGTAGAGTATCCACCGCTTGTCCGCTGACGGAGTGCCGAGGAAATTGAAGAACGGCCGCTGCGACGTCTCACTGGGGAAGAAGTAGTCGTACTTCCCGTTCAGCATCAGCACCGGGCCCTTGATCCGCGGCAGGTAGTTGATCGGTTCTACTTCCGGCCGCGCATGCTCCATGACGAGACCCGCGACATACAGGACCGAAGCCTTGATTCGGGGCTCCACCGCCGGAATGATCCCGCCAAGATAGCCGCCCCAGCTGAAGCCGAAGTATGCGAACTTCGCGGAATCGAAGTCGGGTCGGGTGCTGAGATAGTCGAGCGTGCGGCGGTAATCCTTCACCCACATCACGACGTGGTCGCGCCAGAAGATCGACCGGTCAGCAACGTCGCTGTGAAGACTGTCGCTTCGCTCGTGCGTGCTCTTGTAGATCGGGTACACTACCGCGCGACCGCTCGAGGGAAGGTAGCTCATGACCCCGGGGAGCACGCCCCTGAACGGTGCCGCTCCAATGGAGCCCGAGCCCGGAAAGACCACGACACCCTGATACGGAGGCCGCACGTTTCGCGGAAAGAAGATCCATGCGGTGATGCGCTCGCCGCCATACGGCGCGGTGAAACTGACCTTCTCGCGCACGCCACCCTCGGTGGAGTCGCGCATTTCCACTTTTGCATCGAGCGCGAGCGGATCGTAGTCGAACTGAGGAGCGAACCCCGCGTAAACGGCGTCGGAGACTGGACGCTCCTTTGAAAAATCCCTGAACGCGCGAAAGATCGGTTGCGAAGCCCGCGCGTAGCTGCTGTCTGCGGCATCGTACAGCGCGAGCCGGATCCCGTTGATCACCGACCGGTCCATGGGTGGCTGAGCGTACGCGTCGACGAAGGCGTATTTCGGGTCGCTCCATCCGCCGCCGAGTATGTATCGCAATCCATTGCCGGTGTCGTTGATGCACCATTCGCGGACATTTCCGGCCATGTCCGACACTCCGCCGACGCTGGGCCCTCGCGGAATTCCAGTCGGCTGCGGCGTGCTGCCCTCGAGATTGCTCAACGGCACCACGTAACGCGAATTCACTGCGTTGGCCGCACGTGCCCAGTGATAGAGGGTGGGAAGACTTTTGCCGGCGAATTTTGCAAATGCAGCTGCCTCGTACCAGCTCACGCCGCTCACCGGCATCGCTCCCTGCCCCGGAGGGAATGTCCCGGCTTCCCACGTAGCAGGTCCGGGACGTCCAGTGCGATCGACGAATCGCGCAATCGCATCCTCGAACGCGATGGCGCGGCCATCCTGTGCGACGAAGTCATGCTCCCAGTACCGGCGGTCTCGATAGCCGCCGGCGTCGACGAAAGCCTTGTACTGATTGTTGCTGACTTCGAACCGGTCGATTCGGTAGTCGTCGAGCGTCAGCGGGGGCGACCCGTCGGTACCTACGAGGAACGCCCGCGCCTTGCCGCCGGGGATCCAGGTCATTTCCGGGTGCGGCGCAGTCGATGGATCCAGCCGCATCCGCAACGGTGCAACGTATCCCCCCGTTATGAAGAACGGATTCGTTGGCGTGAGCGTAGTGACGGTGCGATGGCCCGCCTTCTCGAAACGGTACAATCCCACACCGTTCGGAACTCTCACCGAATCGGTCGGTGTCGTGCCAAGGAGGAACCACTGGGACGTATCCGCGGGCGACGCGCGATATACCGTGGCGCCTGCCGGTTCTGATTCGATTACCATCTTCCGCGAGAATCGCGGCCACGATGCCTCGAGTGTCGAATCCCCGGGCGCCGCTTCCTCGATCCTGAGCGCGAGCGCGAGTGCGCTGTCAACGCTGCCGGACTCGATGAGTCGCCTCAATTCCGGAAGCGCCGTCTGATGCACCCATCGATCCCGGCGCACTCGGCCCGCTATCACGATTGCGACTGTCGCGAGAGCGATGAGCACGCCGGCGCCGATGAGGACGCGACTCCTGCTGCGCGAGCGCGTCTCCGATGCTGCATACGCCCCTGTCGGCGTGATCAGCGAGTCGATCGCCGTGAGTAGATCGTCGGCAGTCTGAAACCGTTTCGCCGGATCTTTCTCGAGGCATCTCATCACGATCTGGACGATTGCCGGGGGTGTGTCGGGCCTCACTCGAGACAACGGCTCCGGCGTCGTGCTGATCTGCGCGGCGAGCACGCTCTGCGGCGTGCCCGAGAACGGTGGCTTGCCCGCCAGCATCTCGTACGCGAGAATCCCCACTGAATAGATGTCCGATCGATGATCGATGTTTGGATCCGCGGCCGCCTGCTCCGGTGACATATACGCCGGAGTGCCGAGTGAAACACCGATGCTCGTGAGTCCGGTGGTATTCGCATCGCTCATCGCCTTTGCAACGCCGAAATCCATGACGAGCGCGTGGCGCTCGGAGATCATCACGTTGTCGGGCTTGATGTCCCGATGGACGACCTTGTGGCGATGCGCGTGTGCGATGCCGTCGACGATATCGCGCAGCAGCCGCATCGTTTCCGAGGGAGAGAGCACTCCGTCCTTCGCGAGGCGTCCACGAAGCGAGTCGCCCTCGACGAACGGCATTACATAGTAGATGAGTCCGTCGGCTTCGCCGGAGTCGAGCATCGTGAGGATGTGCGGCGACTGCAGCTGCGCGGCGATGTTGATCTCACGCAGAAAGCGCTCGCTTCCGACCGCCTGAGCCAGGTCCGGTCGAAGCACCTTGATGGCGACTGTGCGCCCGTGACGCACGTCCCGCGCGAGATGCACGGTTGCCATTCCTCCATGCCCGAGCTCGCGCTCGACTGCATAGTGACCGGCCAGTGCATTCGCGAGGCGAAGTCCGATGTCGCTCACCGCGATTAACGTATCCCCCGATTAATCCCCTTCGCCAGCCAGTTCAAAAGGTACCCGCTCTGCATCCGCGACAAAGGTCCCTGTACATAGTCACATCGTCATGAGAGGTTACGGTATGAACAAGTGGCTGAGGCGCGTCCGCGGTGCAATCGCAACGGGCCTGACATGGGCGGCAGGATGGGCCGTGGGCGGTCTGCTCATAGGCGCCTCCAGTCTGCTGCTGCCTTTTCTCCCCTGGGAATTTTTCTTCGAGGTCTTTGACGCTCCGCTTCCGGCGCTTGCGATACCAGGGTTCTTTGGGGGCGTGATTTTCTCGCTTGTCCTTGGATTCGCAGCACGCGGGAAAAAATTCGATGAGCTGTCTGTTCCCCAATTCGCTGCCTGGGGAGCCGTGGGCGGCCTGTTGCTCAGCCTTCTTCCCGCCGCAATGGTCGGCGTGGGATTGGCGAATCTCGACACCGAGGGCGGTCGTCTCTGGCGAAGCATCGCCGTGATCGCCGGGCCCTTCATTCTCCTGAGTGCAATCTCCGCCGCGGGTTCACTGATACTCGCGAGAAGAGCGCAGAACCGTGAAATGCTCGAAGACCAAACGCAGCTGGGTCTTGGGGAAGGCGCAGCGCAGGAGCCCGGAGCGACTGACCGATCCCGCGCGCGCGAATCCTACAAGTAGTGATCAGCGGGTGATCGCGTACAGCACGAGGCCCACGAGGCCGCCAACCACGGTGCCGTTGATCCGGATGAACTGAAGATCGCGGCCAATTGCAAGCTCGATCCTTTGCGACGTCGCGGTCGGATCCCAGCCGCGGACGGTGTTCGCAATGAGCTCGCTCACTTCCGATTGATATCGTTCCGCAAGACCGAGCACGCCATTGCGAAGCCACCCGTCAACGCGCTCGAGCAGATCGGGATCGTCGAGAATCGCCGCGCCGAGCCGCGCCAGGCCATTCGAGATCGTATCGACATCAGTCTCTTCCGCACGCTCAGCGCGACGTACGAGCGCGGCTTTCGTGTCAGCCCAGATCGATGATGAAAAGTGCCGCACCGCATCAGCGCTCAACAATTCTTCCTTGAGCTGCTCGGCGCGCTCCATCACTTCGGGTGAATTGTGCAGGTCGTCGATGAACTTCCCGAGTGCTGCATCGAAGCGCTGGCGAATCGGGTGATTGACGTCGTCACCAACTTCCTTGAGAGTCCGCTCGATTCCCTTGACGATCTTCCGCAGGATTTTTTCGTCGATTGCTCCGGGAATCCACCACGGCGTTTCCGCTTCGATGCGCTTCCTGATGATATCCTCGTTTTCCGTCACGGCACGCGACGCGAGACGGATTCCTTCGTCCAGCAGCTCCTGGTGCCGGTTGCCTGCGGTGATAAGTGACAATCCCCTGCCGATGAACGGCGCCACGCGCGCTGCCCGGATGCGCTCGAGAATCGCCGAGTCGATCATCGACTGAACGTCCTCGTCGTGCATCGATTCGGCGGCTGCTACGAGGCCGCGGGCAGCGTGACGTGCGACTGCCCTGCTGTTGGCGGGATCGCTCAAGAATTTCGCGAGCCTTTCTCCGAGCCGGGCCTCGAGCAGCCGTCGCTCGATTACGTGCCGGTTGAGGAAATTCCGCTCGACGAATGCGCCGAGCACTTCACCGACACGATCCTTGCGGGCGGGGATGATTGCGGTGTGCGGAATGGGAATTCCCAGCGGGTGCCGGAAAAGCGCGGTGACAGCAAACCAGTCCGCCAGTCCGCCGACCATCGCCGCTTCGGAGAAAGCCTGAACCCATCCAAGCCACGGGTATTGCGCGCTCAGGTAGTGAGAGACCGCGAACGCGATCGCAGCGATGATGAGCAGGCCGGCTGCGCGCAGCTTCATTTCCTGAAGCTGCTTCGCTCGGATCTTCTCGTCGAATGCTGCGATTGGCAGCGAACTGTCTGCAGGCGATGTCAAAATTGGTGACCCTGACGCTTGTTGGTTGGGGGATTACGAACTGAAGACTAGCGCAGATTCAGCAATCCTTCATCCCTGTCATACGGGACCGGGGCTGTCAGCTATTAGTCGCGAGCGATTCCGGCCGCCGCGCACCAGCCGGAAAGTTGTCCAACGTGATACGCGAGGTGACTGCTCATCAGGTAGGCGACGAAGTCACCGGCGGTCGCGAATTCGTCGCGCGCCGGCTCGAACGGGTTCGGAATGGAGAGCAGCGCGGGATCGGCAGTCGGTGCGACTGCGCACAAGTCGGTGTAGACGCTCCGGAACGTTTCGCCAAGAACGTTCATCGCAGGATAATCGGCGGCATCATTCGATGGACGTGATCCAGGATTGAATGTCGCGCGCCATTCGCGCGGACAGAGCGGCTCGGCGCCGCAGAGACGGCGCGCGAAATCTCCTGTAACCGCAAGATGTCCAATCAGCCATCCGGCCGTCTTCGCTCCGGGCTGCGGCTCGAATGCGAGATGCGAGTCGTTCAGGCGAGCGAGGATTCCGTTCGCGATCACGAGATTGTGGTGGCATTGATCGATGCTTGCTTTCATAAGGAGCTGGGAGGACCTGCAGTACCAGCCGCCAGTCGGTAGCTGATAGCGTTAGCGGTATGCTGTAAGCTGTAAGAATGTGAAGACATGCGGGCGGCGCAGTCCTGGTTTCCCCAATTCTTACAGCTTATAGCATATAGCTAACGCTGCCCGCTAAAGACTAACAGCTATCCCTACGATGACGAAGACAAGCGTTCGCCTCCTGCTGCCATAACAACCGTCTTGCCAATCATCATTGGGGCGGCCGCGGAGGACGCAGTACCCAGGCGCGCTGAATCTGTCCACCGGCGACGTAGTAGACCCACGTCGCACGCCCAGCTGGAGTGCCGTCGGCATTGGAAAAGAGCTCGAAATCCGTTACGAAGGCGCCATCGACAATCCGCGATGCGACGGTGACGGTATATCCAGCAGGCAGCCGGCTCAAAACGCGGGCATACTGCGCGCGCACGCTGTCGCGTCCCACTGTGTTTTTTCCGTTGTCGGGGAGAGCGCCAAAAACTGCTTGCGCCGCAACAGTCGCCATCATGGCGTCGAGTGAGCGCGCGTTGGCTCCGTCCACAAAGCGCTGCACGACAGCCGCGGGGAGCGTGTCCCGCGGCGCGACCTGCGACTGAACCGGCGAAGCAACGCCAGTCACGCAGATGATGAATGCAGCCGTCAGCGTCTTCATCAGGACATCCATCCGGGCAATGCGGCGGCCTGCTTTACCCACTTCGCGAACTGCACTTCGTCGAGCTCACCTTCGTAGACATCGAGGTAGCGAGTGTTCTTGTCCTTGCTCGGCCCCGGCGGAGGAGGCTCGAGCGACGCTCCGCGAAAGAAGGTCACCTTCACGTAGCGAGTGAAGACGTGGAAGGAGAGGAACCATCCCTGCCCTTCCATGCCATAGAATGGCGAGTTCCACTTCACTGCCTTGCGCACGTTCGGCACAGCTTTCCCGATCAGTGCGTCGAGACGCTTGCCGACATCGCGCTTCCATCCTGGCATCGCGCGAATGTACTGCTGCACAGGCGCGTCACCATCCGCCTTCGCGATTTGCGGATTCCCGCCGGAAAGAAGCTTGACCGCTTTCGCCTTCGGCATGTTACTTCGCCTTCTTCGCCGTCAGGCCATTCTGCTTCACCGCGGCCTTCACGAGAGTCTTGAATGCGCGCTCATCGACCTTTCCTCCCTTCGGAATGTCGATCGCTCTTCGCGTGCTGCCTTCGAGGCTCGAATTGAAAAGCCCTGACGGATCCGGGATGCTCGCACCCTTTGCGAACGTGAGCTTCACGGCATTCTTGTACGTCTCACCCGTGCACACGATTCCGTCGTGCGACCAGACCGGAACGCCCTTCATCGCATTCGATGGCTTCTTCCACTTGCGCTCTTCGGTCATTTCCGGGTCGGCTTCCATTATCAGCGTGCGCATTCGATCGAGAGTCTCGCTTCTCCAGTCGCCCGCTTCGCCGTCAGTTGTCGCGCTCTTCTTCGCCATTCCTTGACTCTCCTCCTCAGGATTCGGCGCCGAACTGTTTTGCATACTCGCCGTGCAGCCGATGCCATCCCTCGAGCTTCATTGCATCAGGGCCGACGATCCGGCCAATTGGATGTCCATCCAGAAACCGGTCCATCACGTCGATGCAAAGATGCCAGCCCGCAGCTCCCATGGCGATGAACCGCCGGTCGATGTTGTGCCAGAGCGTGAGCCGCGTGCCGCTGGTTCCCACCGCTTCCAGGTCCCAGCGAATGTCCTGACCGCCCCAGGTGTATTCGAGCACCTTCGGAGCGTCGGCTCGCTGCACCTGCGCTTCCGTAATGTGCGGCGTTGGCGATCCGACTGTCGTGAGCGTGGCGGTGCCGACGGCGCCGAGGCTCCGGTCGGAGTCGAAGGGTGCCCATTCGCGGAGGTGTTCCGGTTCGGTCAGGGCTTTCCAGACTTTTGCGGGTGGGTGAGAGAGCTGGCGAACGAGAACGAGCGTCCAGCTCTCTCCGTCCTTCTGTATGCGGGCACCCGAGGCCGGCCCGGGTGTGTACTGCTCAGCGCTTGTCATGTTTCTTCTTTCCTTTCTTTGAGGGCACTTTGTCCATCTTGTCCAGGTGCTTCTCGAGGGCATCGACGTGCTTCGACCAGAAGCGCCGGAAGGGAGCGAGCCATTCGTCGAGCTCCTTGAGCGGCTCCGGTCTCAGTCGATAGAGACGCCGCTGCGCCTCGATTCGTGACTCCACGAACCCGGCGTCCTTGAGCACGCGCAGGTGCTTGGAGACTGACGGCTGCGAGAGTCGAAGCTTGCTCTCGATCTCACCAACGGAGCGCTCGGAGGTGAGCAGCATGCTCAGTATGGCCCGCCGGTTGGGCTCCGAGACGATGGCAAACGAAGATTCCATGGTGAGTATATAACCCGATGGATATATACCTGTCAAGCTATGTTATTGGAGCACGAGCACGATCTTGCCTGTCACGCCGCCTGACCCGAGGAGTTCGTGGGCGTGTCTTGCCTCGACGAGGGGAAGTCGGTGAGCAATGAGCGGCTTGATCTTTTTCTGTCGAAGGAGGTCAAACAGCGCGCTCAGGTCCTCTCGAAAGAGCGCCGGCTTGAGCCGCTTGAGCCATTGAATGCTGTAGGGGAGAACGCGTTTCCGCCCCGGGAGAAGCCATCCGCCGGCGATGTACCATCCGAAGATCGCGATCTCACGAAATCGATGGCGGCCACCTTCGCGACCTGAAGCCAATCGTCCCCCGCGCAGCGAGCCTGTGAGGCCATACGCCACGACTCTCCCGCCAGAACGGAGAGCCTCGCGGGAACGCCAGATGTGGGATCCGCCGATCCCATCGAAGACAACGTCGACTCCGTCACCTTCGAAGCGGTGAATTTCCTTCACGAAGTCCTGGTGCTCGTAATCGATCGGCGTGCACCCCAGACTCGAAACCGCCGACCCTCCTGCCGATGAACAGGTACCGTACATCTTCAGATCGATGAGGCGTCCAAGCTGCAATAAAGCGGTACCGACGCCGCCCGCGGCTCCGTGGACCAGAACAGTCTGTCCCGGTCTGACCTTCGCGGTACGATGCAGCATCTGATACGCCGTGACGTAATTCAGAACGAGGCTGACCGCTTCGGCGGCTTCCAGCCCCGATGG
>DASWQD010000069.1:0-3198 GCA_036398255.1 Gemmatimonadaceae bacterium
CGGGAGGCGCGGTGAGAACGATCTTCGTCGAGGCGCGCGGCGAGATCGCCGACAGCGCTCTCGTCGAGGTAACTGCGGTGCTCAACGAGCGCATTGCCGGCCTCACGCTGCGCGAGATACGCACGACACTTGGTGCGCGGCTGCGCGACTCGGGCCCAACCGCCGGCGCATCGGAGCTGCTGAATGTTTTCATCGAGGAAGGGGAGCAGCTCTTCGACGCGGCGATGCAGAGAGACGCTGACGTTCTTCTCGGACAGCCATCGCTTCTCGCCGACCAGCCGGAGTTCTCGACTGTCGACAACATGCGGAAGCTCGTGGCGCTCACCGAGACGAGAGAACATCTCTCGGACCTCCTGCGGGCCAGAAGCGATACACCCGGCATTACCATTACCATAGGCAACGAGCACCGCGACCCGAAGCTCGAGAATTTTACGATCGTGACGGCGCAGTATCATTCGGGAAGCGTGGCGGGAGTGATCGGCGTGATCGGGCCCACGCGCATGCCGTACGACAAGGTGATTTCCCTTGTCACTCACACTTCGAGACTTCTCACAGACTTACTGGACTAGCCGGATAGAATGGCCGATTTCTACAGCACACTTGGCGTTCCGAAGACTGCTTCGGACGATGACATAAAGAAGGCATATCGCAAGCTTGCGATGACGTATCACCCGGACCGCAACAACGGTTCGCGTGAAGCGGAGGAAAAATTCAAGGAGATCACCGAAGCGTATGACGTGCTTCGTGATCCCGCGAAGCGATCGATGTACGACCGTTACGGAGAAGCCGGCCTGCGCGGCGGAGCGGGCGGGTATCACCACGTCGATCTCGCCGAGGCGCTCAGCATCTTCATGCGCGATCTGGGCGGAATGGCCGGGTTCAGCGACTTGTTCGGCGGGCGTCCGGGTGGACAGACTGGCCCGCGCACGGGGTCGGATATTCGCATCAGCCTTCCGCTCCGGCTTGCCGAAGTCGAGACCGGGGCAGAGAAAACGGTGACGGTGAAGCTCCTCATGAGCTGCGATCGGTGCGAGGGCAGTGGAGCGGAGCCCGGCACGAGCGCGAATCGCTGCACCACTTGCGCGGGTGCGGGCGAAGTGCGCCGTGCGCAGAAGTCGTTCTTCGGCCAGGTCATCAGTGTCACACCCTGTCCCACCTGTGCGGGCGAGGGCACGATCATTACATCGCCCTGCAAGAAATGCCGGGGTGAGGGACGCGTTCGGCAGGAGCAGGAAATCGTAGTGAAGGTTCCGGCGGGGGTCGCGACCGGCCAGTACATGACAATGCGCGCGGTGGGCAACGTCGGGCCACGAGGCGGCGGACGCGGCGACATCCTCGTTGTGTTCGAGGTCGAAGAGGATCCGCGCTTCGAGCGCGACGGCGAGGACCTGTATTGCGAAGTGCTCGTCACGTACCCACAGCTGGTCTTCGGGGCCGATGTCGAAGTCCCGACCGTGAGCGCCAGCGTCACGCTGCACGTACCCCCGCATACCGAGAGCGGGCAGGTATTCCATCTCAAGGGCCGTGGACTGCCGCGCGTGAACGCATCGGGAGTCGGAGACCTGCACGTGCGCCTCCAGCTCTTCACTCCGGAGCAGCTGACGACCGAGGAGGAGTCGCTCATCAAACGCCTTGGCGAGATCCAGACAGCCCCGGCTCAGCGGCGCACAAAGGGATTCTGGTCGAAGATCAGGGAATCGCTCGGCGCGTGAGCGGTCGCTGGCTCGCAATCAAAGTCGAGCCATCGCTCGGTCCTCAGGCGGTAGTGGACGCGCTTTTTTCCGCGGGAGCGCAGGGAGTCCAGGAGCAGGGGAGTGCGATCATCACGCACTTTCCGCCGGGGACCCGGACGGCAGACATCGAGGCGGCAATCCTCGCGGCGGACGCGGGAGCTTCGATCGTATTCGGGCCGGCGCCGGAAGTGAACTGGTCCGAGTGGCGCGCGAGCGTTGTCGAACATCGTCTTGGCCGGATTACGATATCACCACCCTGGATCATCCCCGACGACGAGTCGATTGTAGTCACGATCGATCCCGCAATGGCGTTCGGCACGGGCGAGCACGCGACCACGCGCGGTGTCGTCCGTCTGATGCAACGGATCGAACAGATGCCGGCGAGAGTCGCCGACCTCGGAGCAGGGAGCGCGGTCCTCGCAATCTGCGCGGCGAAGCTCGGAGCGGAGCGCGTCGCCGCGATCGAGCTGGATCCTGACGCAATCGGAAACGCGGAAGAAAATGTGGCAGTCAACGGAGTCGCCGACCGCGTCACAGTCGTGGAGGGCGACGCCGCGGTGCTTCTGCCTCTGGTCGCCCCGGTGGGACTCGTACTTGCGAACATCATCTCGTCGGTGCTGCTTCAGCTTCTTCCGGTGATTGCGGCCTCGTTGACGCCTGACGGCAGGGCGATCCTCTCCGGTATTCTCGAGGAGGAGCGTGGCATGATGACCGACGCGATCGGGGAAGCCGGATTCGTGGTGGACCGAGAGGACCTGGAGGACAACTGGTGGAGCGTACTGATCGCGCGGCCGCGGTAACCTTCTTTTCGACTGACACGTTTTCTCCCGGTCAGCCGGTCGCGCTCGGCGATGACGCGGCGCAGCACGCTCGAGTCCTGCGAATAGGAAGCGGTGAACGAGTGGAGCTGCGCGACGGTCGGGGCAATGCCGCCAGTGGAACACTCGGCCGCGTTGCGAAGCGATCTCTGTCGGTGGACGTCGACCAGACCTGGCAGATCGCGGATCTCCCTCCGGTGCACATGCTCGTGCCCGTAGCCGACCGCGACCGCATGCTGTACCTGGCCGAGAAGTGCACGGAGCTTGGAGCGACGAGCTGGCGGCCGGTGATGTGGAGGCGGTCGAGAAGCGTCGGCCCCGCCGGTGATGGCCCCGCTTTTCAGTCGCGACTGAAAGGAAGGATGATTGCCGCCCTTACTCAGTCGAAAGGAGGCTGGCTGCCGGAGATACATCCGTCGGCTCCGCTCGCAAGAGCGATCGCCGCCGCTCCAGAGGGCACGCGGATCCTGCTCGACGCGGCGGCCGATCGATCCCTGATCTCGTCCGACGTGACACCGCCTGTGACAATTGCAGTAGGACCCGAGGGCGGCCTGGATCCGAAGGAACGGGCCGAGATCGTCGAGGGTGGCTTCATTCCCGCATCGCTCGTGGGTGGAACGCTTCGATTCGAGACCGCGGGAATGGCA